>JBEITC010000180.1:0-7407 GCA_040375075.1 Planctomycetota bacterium
AAGGCCATCGACCTGCAGACGCCGGCGTTCGCCGCCGCCCGCGAAGCGGCGCGCGCGCTGCTCGGCGCGCTTGGACTGGCCGACGCTCGCCGGGCCGTGAAGGCAGCGCTGCTCGTCGGCGCCACGCTCGTCGCGCTCGGCGCTGCGATCGTCGTGCTGCGACGCTCCCCGCGCGCGACCCGCGGCGAGCGCTTCGCCCTCGCCGGCTTCGCCGTGGTCGCCGCGCTGGTCGGGCTGCGCTTCGTGCCCGGCTTCGGCTGGCTGGCGGACCCGCGCATCGGTTGGGCCTTTGAAGCGGTCGCCTGCGGCCTGCTCGTCGTCGGGCTCGCGGACGGCTTCCGCCGGTGCGACCGGACGGACTGACGCTTCGCGCGCCGCCGCCGCCTCCGGCCTGGGCGCGCTCGCTGGCACGAGGTACCCTTCCTGGCTCGTGATGTCGACCCTACATCCCCTCCGCCGGACCGCGGGAACGGTCCGGTGCGCGCTCGCCATCGTCGCGCTCGCCCTGCTCGGCGCGTGTTCTGCGACCGGCTACTCCGTGCGCGATCTCGCCGAGTCCATCAACGCGACGCGCCATGTCGGCGCGCCCGTCTTGCAGGCCGGCGACGTCGTCCGGATCACCTTCCTGACCAAGACGGAGTGGAACCAGGACGCGCGCATCCGCCCCGACGGCAATGCGTCGCTGCTCGGGCTCGACGACGTCCAGCTCGCCGGGCTGACGCTGGCGCAGGCGGACGAGCGGCTCACCAGGCTCTATGCGTCGGTGAACACCGACGTCGCGGTCGAGCGGCCGCTCTCGCTCGATCTCGTCGGAGCTGGCACGGAGTCCGCGCACGGCGCTGCCTACGTGGTCGGTGAAGTGAATCGTCCGGGCGCCGTCGCGCTGACCGGAGCGACCTTCACGCTCGTCGAGGCGCTCGGAGCCGCCGGCGGCCACCTGAAGTCGACCGCCAACCTGCGCAACGTGGTGCTCGTCCGGCGCCTCGCCTCGGGCGAGATGCGCTCGTGGCGCCTCGACGTCGACATCTTCCAGTGGGGCGCGCTGCCGCCGATCTACCTTCAACCGCGCGACGTCATCTACGTGCCCAACACGGCGATCGACGACGCGAACATCTGGGTCGACAAGTACATCCGCCAGATGCTGCCGTTCCCGTACATCGCGCCTCCGGTCTGATGAGCGACATCGAAACCGCCGCCAAGGACGCGCCGGCGCCGGGCCCCGGCGCGCTCGCGCTGCTGCGCCCCATCGTGCTGTCGAGCCTCTGGCGCTTCCGCTGGCTGCTGGCGCTCGGCGTCGTGCTGGGCATCGGCGGCGGCGTGTTCGCCGGCCTCGTCGTGCCCAATCAGTTCAAGTCGATGGGCAAGCTGCACGTCCGTCCGGGCGTCCGCGAAGCGCTCGCGCCCGACATCGTGCTCAGCGGCGGCGTGCTGACCTCGCGCGCGGGAAGCGGTCGCGAGGCGGTGCAGAACATGATGCAGGCGCTGTCGGCGCCCGAGTACTTCCAGCGCGTCGTGCGCAAGGCCGGCCTCGACGTCGTGATGGCGCCGTACGACCCGGCCCGTGACGGCGGCGAGTCCGGCCTGCACAAGCAGGTCTTCCACGCCTTCCAGTCGTGGTGGTTCTCCGGCGGGTCGGGCGTCAAGGCGATGCCCGCGTCAGGCGACTTCGAGCACATCGCGTCGCTCGTGCTGTCGCGCTCGCTGTGGATCGTCCCGGAATCCGGCGCGAGCGTCATCGCGTTCCACTACATGTCGCACACGCCGGAGCTCGCCAAGCAGGTCGTCGACGCCGCGCTCGAAGTCGCGCAGGAATGGCACAAGAAGGTCTTCGAGCCGTCGCAGGAGAGCCTGCCGAGCGAACTCGCCGAGATGCGCCTGGACGTCGCCAAGGCGGACAAGGCGTTCAGCGATCTGCGCAAGGAGAAGGGCGTCACCGACTACGACACCGAGCAGAAGCGGCTCGATGCGTACGTCGACGAGCTGCGCAAGTCGCTCAACACGCTCGAGGTCGAGACCAAGGGCCTCGACGCCGCGGTCGCCGCCCAGACGGCGCACCTCGCCGGGATCGCGCCGACCTACGTCCCGCCCGGCTCCAAGTCGTGGGTCGACAATCCGGAGTACGTGGCGCTGGCCGCGTCCCGCAACAAGCTCCGCGACGACATGATGGCCGACGCGCTCCGCGAAGGCTCGGCGGACGAGAAGCGGACGCGGCGCGCGCGCTTCGACGAGCAGATCCGTTCGGTCGAGCAGCGGCTCGAGAGCATCCCGCCCAAGGTGCAGACGCCGCCGGTCGAGGAGACCAACCCGGCGTACGTGCGGGTGGCCGAACTCGTCGCCGACCTGCAGGCGACCTTGCGCAGCAAGCAGGCCGAGCGCGCCGAGACGGAGGCGCAGCTCAATGCGCTGCGCGAGCGCCTCGCCGATCTCGAGTCGATCCGACCGCGGCTCCGCGAACTGGAAGAGGACTACCGCCAGAAGCGCGCCGCCGCCGACAGCCTCGCGTCGACCGTGGGCAACCTCCGGGCCGTCGAGCGGCTCGAGGCGCGCAACGTCACCAGCGTCAGCGTCGTGCACGACGGCACGCTGGACGGCATCAAGATCGCGCCGCGCCGCGGCATGCTGGTCGCCGTCGGGTCGGTGCTCGGCCTCGGCGCCGCCATGGCGCTCGTCGTCGCGCTGGCGCTGTTCGACCGGCGCGTCCGCCATCGCGAGGACCTGCTGCGCCTGGGTCTCGCGGACGACGGCGTGCTGGTGAGCGGCGGCGGCGGCTCCGGCATGCCGTGGATGCTGCCGTCGTCGCTCGCTGAGGTCCGCGACGACATCGCGCGCTTCTGGGCGGCGCTGCCGTACGACCGTCGCCAGTCGCATGGCCTGCGCATCGGCTTCGTGCCGTGCGGCGAGGGCGCCAGCGCCGGTCGCGCCGCCGCCGCGCTCGCGCTCGGCCTCGCCGCGCACGCCGGCGAGAAGGTCTGCTACGTCAGCACGCTCGAAGGGCCGACGTGGCTCGGGCAGCGCCTCGGCCTCGACCACCAGTGCGGTTGGAGCGAGGTGCTGCGCGGCGAGTTCGCGCTCGAGGACGCCGCCGTCGCGACGCCGGTGCAGGGGCTGCACTACCTGCCGGCCGGCAAGATCGGGCCGGTGGTGCCGCACCCGATGGCCGGCCCGGCGTTCGTCGCGCTGCTCGATCGCCTGACGCAGACGCACCGCTTCGTCGTCGTCGAGCTGCCCGACCTCAGCCTGCGGCCGGAGGGTCGCGCCGTGCTCGGCGTGATGGACGGCGCGCAGCTGGTCGTCTGCCGCACGCTCGGCAGCAAGGCGTCGGTGCGCGAGGCGATCGCCGCGGTCGAGACCGCCGGCGCGCGCCTGCTCGGCGGCGTGCTGCAGCAGCCCGCGATCGTGCCGCCGCCGGGGCGGTCGATCGCGTGAGCCGACGGGGGGCGCGATGTGGTCGCCCCGCGGGGGACCGGCGCCCGGTTCCCGCGCAAGGAGTCGACGCGCCGCGCCCGCCAAACCGCGCATGCCGGCCTCGAGCGCTTCGCCGGCCGCCGTCCGCCCGACCCCTCCTCGGCGCACCCTCCCGCCCCGTCACCGCTTCCGAACCACCGCCCGCACATGGTCCCACAGCGCGTGCGGCGGCCCCTGGTCGGGCCGCCCCCGCAGCACGCGCAGCACGTGCCACAGCGACTTGCCGAGCAGGTAGGCGACGTCGATGGCGAAGCGGTAGCCGCGGCCGTGATGCTTGTCGAAGTAGCGGATGCGCGACGCGAACCAGTAGTCGGGCAAGCGCCCGGGACGACGATCGCGCACGGTCACGCCGGTGCTCTGGCCGACGAGGTGCACGACGCGGCTCCGCGGTTCGTGCCACGTCGCGACGCCTTGCGCGCGCGCGCGGCGGAAGAAGTCGACCTCCTCGAAGTACAGGAAGTAGCCGTCGTCGAACGGTCCGACGCGCGTGAAGACGTCGCGTCGCACCAGCATGCAGGCGCCCGCGAGCCAGTCGACCGGCGCGGGCTCGTCCGCGATCGGCGGCACGGTCGCCCAGCGGCGCAGCAGGCGGGACACCACGCCGACGGACAGCGCGTCGTCGAACGTGTTGAGCACGCCGGGGAAGCGGAACTGCGCGACCTGGCGCGTGCCGTCGGGGTCCTCGAGCCGGCTGCCGACGATGCCGACCTCGGGGCGCGCAGCGAGGAACGCAGCCAGCTGCGCGATCGCGCCGGGGTGGATCCACGTGTCGGGATTGAGCAGCAGGAACGCGTCGGGCGCGTCGTCGCCGGCCATCGCCGGCAGCACGCCGGCGTTGACGCCGTAGGCGAAGCCGCCGTTCTTCGGCATCGGCCGGATCTCGACCCAGGCGCCGATGCCGCGGTCGCGCACGTGAGCCTGCAATCGCTCGACGTCGTCGGCGCCGCCGGGGTTGTCGACCACCACGACGCGCAGACCGGGGAGCAGGCCGCGTTCGTCGGCCAGCGAGTCGAGGCACTTGGCGACGTGGGTCGCGGCGCGGTAGTTGACGATGACGACGAGGATGCGCACGCGGAGGATCCGGGCTCCCTTGCGTAGCCGTCGCCGGTGGCGTCGGCAAGGTCGCGCTTGCCGGCGGCGAACCTCCGACGGCATCGATCGGTCGTCGCGGACACCTGCGGGATTCCGGACGGATGCCCGCCGCCCCGCCGCGAGGTAGGCTTCTCGGCCCCCGAATGGGGACCCTTCGCGCGGCCGTCGCATCGCGCCTCTCTCTCTCCGCATCGTGAACCACGACATCGCCGTTGTCGGCATGGCCGCGCGCCTGCCCGACGCCGCCACCGTTGCGCACTATTGGCGCAACCTCGTCGGCGGCGTCGAGTCGGTGCGCCAGCTCGACGACGAGCAGTTGCTCGCCGCGGGCGTCGCCCGTCGGCAACTCGCCGACCCGCGCTACGTCAAGTCGGCGGTCGTGCTCGACGGCTTCGACCAGTTCGACGCGGAGTTCTTCGGCTTCAGCCCGAAGGAGGCGGCGATCATGGATCCGCAGCACCGTCAGTTCCTCGAGTGCGCGTGGGAAGCGCTCGAGGACGCGGCGCACCCGCCGCAGACGTTCGGCGGCCCGATCGGCGTGTTCGCCGGCTGCGGCATGGGCGCGTACTTCGCGCTCAACGTGCTGCGCAACCGCAAGCTGATGGAGGAGGTCGGCCTCTTCCTGCTGCGGCACACCGGCAACGACAAGGACTTCCTGGCGACGCGCGCGTCGTACTGCTTCGACCTGCGCGGCCCGAGCGTCAACGTGCAGACGGCGTGCTCGACGTCGCTGGTCGCGATCCACCTCGCCAGCCAGAGCCTGCTCGCGCGCGAGTGCGACATGGCGCTCGCCGGCGGCGTGACGATCGAGATGCCGCACGGACGCGGCTACATGTTCACCGAGGGCGAGATCCTCTCGCCCGACGGCCGCTGCCGCGCCTTCGACCACCGCTCGCGCGGCACCGTCTTCGGCAGCGGCGCGGGCGTCGTCGTGCTGCGCCGGCTCGAGGACGCGCTCGCCGACAAGGACCACGTCTACGCCGTCATCAAGGGCTCGGCGGTCAACAACGACGGCGGACGCAAGGTCGGCTACCTCGCGCCGAGCGTCGACGGCCAGGCGGCGGCGATCGCCGAAGCGCTGGCGCTCGCCGGCGTCGAGCCGCAAGACGTCGGCTACGTCGAGTGCCACGGCACCGGCACCGAGATCGGCGATCCGATCGAGGTCGCCGCGCTGTCGCAGGCGTTCGCCGGCGGGCCGCGCAAGCAGTGGTGCGGCATCGGCTCGGTGAAGACCAACATCGGCCACCTCGACACCGCCGCCGGCGTCGCCAGCTTCATCAAGGCCTGCCTCGCGCTGCGCCACGGCCAGTTGCCGCCGACGCTGCACTACGAGGCGCCGAACCCGCTGATCGACTTCGCCAACAGCCCGTTCTACGTCAACGCGGCGCTCAAGCCGTGGCCGCGCGGGCCGAAGCCGCGCTACGCCGGCGTGACCTCGCTCGGCGTCGGCGGCACCAACGCGCACGTCGTCGTCGGCGAGGCGCCCGCGCCCGTCGCCGCGCCGGCGCGGCCGGCTCCGGGCCCGTTCGTCGTTGCCTGGTCGGCGCGCAACGTCCGTTCGCTCGACGACTACGCGCGCAAGCTGGCGGCGTGGCTGCGCGAACGTCCCGACGCCGATCTGCGCGACGTCGTCGGCACGCTGGCGCACGGGCGCGCCGCGTTGCCGCGTCGCCGGCTGCTCGTCGCCGCCGACCGCGACGAGGCGATCCGACTGCTCGAGGGCGAGGACCCGCGGCGGCTGCACACGCACACCGCGACCGAAGGCGGCGCGAAGGTCGTGTTCCTGCTGCCCGGCGGCGGCGCGCAGCACCGGCGCATGGGCAAGGGCCTGTACGAGTCCGAGCCGGTCTTCCGCGAGCACGTCGATCGCGGCCTGCAGCTGCTGCAAGGCGCGCTCGACGTCGACCTGCGCGAGGTCTGGTTCGGCGACGCGATGGGCGACGCCGACGCCGAGGCGGCCTTCGACCGTCCGTCGGTGCAGCTGCCGGCGATCTTCCTGTGCGAGTACGCGCTCGCGAAGACGTGGGAGCACAAGGGCGTGAAGCCGGCCGCGCTGCTCGGCCACAGCCTCGGCGAGAACACCGCGGCCTGCCTCGCCGGCGTGATGTCGTTCGCCGATTGCCTGCGCCTCGTGACGCTGCGCGGCCGCCTGTTCGAGCGCGTGCGCGGCGGCGGCATGCTCAGCGTGCCGCTCCCGGCCGAGGAGTGCCGCAAGCGCCTGGGCGGCGGCCTCGACCTCGCCACCGTCAACGCGCCGGGCCTCTGCGTCGTGTCGGGGCCCGACGCCGAACTCGACGCCTTCGCCGCGCGGCTGCGGCAGGAAGACCTCGAGCCGCAGCGCGTGCGCATCGCCATCGCCGCGCACTCGCGCCTGCTCGAGCCGATCCTCGCCGACTTCGGCGCGTTCCTGCGCGGCATCGAGCTGCGCAAGCCGCAGATCCCGTTCCTGTCCAACCACACTGGCACGTGGATCACCGACGCGCAGGCGACCGATCCGGAGTACTGGGTCGCGCACCTGCGCCACACGGTGCGCTTCGCCGACGGCGTCGACGCGCTGATGCGCGACCAGAAGCACGTGTTCCTCGAGGTCGGTCCGGGTCGCGCGCTCAGCTCGCTCGTGCGCCAACACCCGGCGTGGAGCGCCGAGCGCAGCGCCATCGCCTCGTTGCGTCACCCCGACGAGCAGGTCGCCGACGCCGCGCACTTCCTCGGCGCGCGCGCGCGGCTTTGGGCGGCCGGCTGCGACGTCCCGCTGGCCGATCTCGTGCCGACGGACTTCCAGCGCCTGCCGTTGCCGACGTACGCGTTCCGCCGCCAGCGCTACTGGGTCGACCCGGATCCGGAGGGCGC
>JBEITC010000628.1:0-1835 GCA_040375075.1 Planctomycetota bacterium
GCCGTCGCCAGCCGCACGGTCGTCTGTTCGGAGGCCGACGCAGCGCTCGCGCGCGCGCTCGCGCCGGCGGTGGCGACGCGCGTCACGGTCGTGCCCAACGCCGTCGACCTCGACCGGCTGCCGCTGCAGCCGGCCCCGGTCGGCGGCCCGCCGAAGCTGCTGTTCGTCGGTGGCCTCGACTATCCGCCCAACCTCGAGGCTGCGACCGAACTCGTCGAACGGCACCTGCCGGCGCTGCGCGCGGCGTTCCCCGGCCTCGTCGTGCGCTTGGTCGGCCGCGATCCCGCCGGCGCGTCGGCGCGCTGGCGCGGCCTGCCCGGCGTCGAACTGCTCGGTCCGGTCGTCGACCTGCTGCCGGTCTACCGCGACAGCCACGCTGCCTACCTGCCGATCCGCAGCGGCGGCGGCACGCGGCTCAAGATCCTCGAAGCGTGGGCGCTCGGCCTGCCGGTCGTCTCGACGGCGGTCGGGTGCGAAGGCCTGCCGGCTGTGGACGGCGCGCACCTGCGCCTGTTCGACGCGCCGGATCAGGGCGTGGCGGCGCTGCGCAGCGTGCTCGACGGCCAGGGGCCGGAGTTGCGGCGCCGCGGCCGCGCGCTCGTCGAGGCGGAGTTCGGCGCCGATGCGGCGGTCGCGCGCTGGCGCGCCGTGCGCGCCGCGGCGTTCAGCGGCTGAGGCAGCCGCTGTCGCGCAGCACGGCGCGGTCGCTGCGGCGTTGGCGCAGGCGCGCGGCCTGCCGCAGCAGGATCGCCTGCGGCAGCCGCGGGATCGCCGCCAGCACGGCGCGCACGCCGTGCGCGATCGGCACGCCGCGCAGCCTCGCCTGCTTGCGCAGGTTCCAGCCCAGGCACAGCGCGTGCGTCGCGACGAGCAGCGGGTCGGTGACGTTGCGCACGAAGAACAGCTCGCGGTTGCGCCAGTCGAGCCGCTCGAGGCCTTCGCGGCCGAACGCCTTCGTCGAGCTGCCGCGGTGGGCGTGGTGGGCGACGCTGTCGTGCGCGTACTCGACCCGCCAGCCGCGCTTCCACGCCTGCCACGACAGGCTGACGTCCTCGACGTACATCGGATAGTACAGGTCCTCGAAGCCGCCGAGCTCGTCGTGCTTGCGCCGGTCGAAGGCGCTGCTGCCGCCGCCGGCCCACAGCGCCGGCTGGCCGGTTCCCGGCGCGCCGGGCGGTTGCACGAAGCGCAGCTCACCGTGGCGCACGAAGCAGCGCGTCAGGCCGGTCTCGCTGCGCACGCCCTGCATCTCGATGCGCGACGTGGTCGCGAACAGGTCGGGCGCGCCGAACGGCTGCAACAGCGCCTTCAGCCAGTCCGGCTCGACGCGCATGTCGTTGTTGAGGAAGACCAGCACGTCCTTGGTCGCCGCGGCGGCGCCGGCCGCGTTGCCGCGGATGAAGTAGCGGTTCTCCGGCAACGCCACGACCTTGGCCCACGGGCAGGCCTTGCGCAGCCACGCCGCCGAGCCGTCGTCGCTGCCGTTGTCGACGACGATCACTTCGTGGTCGCCCGGGCAGTTGGCGACGGCGAGCCGCAGCGACGGCATCAGGTCGCGCAGGAAGTGCAGGCCGTTCCAGTTGAGCACCACGATCGAGGCGTCGAGGCGCGCAGGCGTCGCGTCGCGCGCGGCGCGGCGCAGCAGCAGCGCGATCGGCAACCACAGCAGGTCGAGCGCGAGCAGCAGCGCGGCAAACACGATCGCGCCGAGCCAGACGAACGGCAGCGCCGCGGCGAACAGCAGCTGCTGGCGGCGGCTCATCGTTCGATCTCCGCGATCAGCTGCCGCGACAGCGCGTCGACGTCGAGTTGCGCGCGCACGGCGGCGCGGCCGC
>JBEITC010000214.1:0-6587 GCA_040375075.1 Planctomycetota bacterium
GCCGGCGTCTGGCGCTTCGCGCGCCGCGTCGGTCGCTTCGCGCAGTTCGATCCGCAGCTGCAGCGCGCCGAGCAAGCGCTCGCCGACGCGCTCGCCGCCATCGGCGGACTGCCGGCGAAGTGACCGCGCGCGCCCGCTACTTCCAGCCGTAGGCCCAGTGCATCGACGGCGCGACCACGGCCGCGTCGTCGGGCTGCAGCGCGAACGCGACGCCCATCGGCGCCGGCCCGAAGTCGTCCTGGCGGCCGTTGAACTCGGTGGCGCCGTGCCGCATGCCGACGGCGAGCAGCTTCCACTCGACGAAGCGCTGCGCCTTGCGGTCGAACTTCGCCGCGCCGAGCAGCTGCGCGTCGAAGCCCAGGCGCTGGGCGCTGTCGGGGCCGTAGCCGCGCGTCGCCCACGTGCCGACGCGCTCGATGCGCACGGCGCCGTCGAGCAGGATCGACTGCAGGTCGCCGTCGACCGCGACGGTGCGCGCGACCAGCCGGCGCGCGACGACGTGCTGCGGGCCGTGCGCCATCGTCTGGCCGCGCACGTTGTCGACGAGGTGCACGCGCGCGAGCCGCAGCAGCGCGTCGTCGGGGACCGGCCGCTCGGCGCCGACCGCGGCGTCGGGCCCCATCGCCAGCGCTTCATCGCGGCGGAACCACGCGTGGTCCTGGTTCCACGCCTGCCCGCGCCAGCCGGCGGTGACCTTCTGGCGCGGCAGGTCGCGGCTGTAGACGCGCAGCACCAGCCCGTCGGTCGGCCGCAGCTGCTCGAAGCGCCGGATCGCCGAGGGATCGAGGGCCGCGTCGGCGGCGCGGCGCTGCGCTGGCGGCATCGCGTCCCAGGCCTTCTGCGCCTTCGCCAGCATCGCGAGCACGACGTCGGCGTCGCGCGTGTTGCACGAGGCGAGGAAGCGGCCGCTCGGCGTCACCGCGTAGATGCCCTGGCGCGTGTTCGACGGCTTGGTCTTGCCGCCGTAGTGGCCGAGTTCGCAGAAGCCCTGGAAGAACCTGCAGTCCGGCTCCTGGTCGCGCTGCAGCCGGCTCACCTCGTCGGCGACCGGCACGAAGGCGCGCGCCGCACGCTGCACGTCCTCGTCGGACCAGACGGACCGTCTGGTCGCCACGCCGTTGTTTCAAGTGCAGGCGAGCGGGTGGCCGTTCATCGCCCACAACAGGATCGGCTTGTCCTGCGCGTGCGCCTGCACGACCGCCTCGGCGAGCGTGCCGAGCCACGGGATCGCGCGCCATTGCATCTCGTCGTCGGTCGGCACGACGTGCTGCCAGTGCGCACCGAACGTCGTCGCGTCGAGCACGGGGACCGGGTCGATCGGCGCGGCCGGCGGCGGGGGCGCTGGGGTCGGCGCTGGGGTCGGCGCTACAGCCGGCGCTGGGGCGGGCGGCGTCGGCGCCTGGCCGACGAGGAACGCGCCGAGCGCCAGCGCGGCAAGGCAACGAACGAGGACGACGGCGACCGCCATCGCCGCATGCTAACGCGGCGCGCGCATCGGCCCTCGCGGGCTTTCCCGCCGCCGCTAGGATCGCCGCCCGCATGACGTCCGTCTCCTCGTCGCCCCGCCCGCTCGCCCAGTGCGCCGTCGTCGTCAGCCCGCAGGACAACGTCGCCGTCGTGAAGTCCGGCCTGCAGGCCGGCGACGTCGTGGCGATGCCCGACGGCCGCAACCTCGCGATCCGCGGCGAGGTCACGCCGGGCCACCGCTTCGCCACGCGCGACATCCCGGCCGGCGCGTTCGTGCTGCAGTACGGCCAGCCGATCGGCACCAGCAAGGGCTGCGTCGCCGGCGAACCGATCTCGTTCAGCACCATGAGCAACGACGTGCCGGTGGTGCGCGACCTGCCGGCCGACCTCGGCAACCCGGCGCCGCAGTACGTGCCGCCGGAGCGCCGCGCGACCTTCCGCGGCTTCCTGCGCGGCGACGGCCGCGTCGGCACGCGCAACTTCGTGCTGATCGTGCCGACCAGCATGTGCAGCAGCCACGAGGCGGCGCAGATCGCGACGATCGCCGAGTACACGATGTACAGCCGCGAGCGCTTCCCCAACGTCGACGGCGTCGTCGCGCTGCCGCACAACAAGGGCTGCGGCTGCAGCGACGGCAGCAACCTCGACGTCATGCTGCGCACGCTCGCCAACTACGCCGATCACCCCAACGTCGCCGGCGTGCTGTTCATGGACCTCGGCTGCGAGAAGACCAACCTGACGCTGGTCGAGCGCTACCTCAAGCAGCGCGGCGGGCTGAGCACCGACAAGCCGGTGCACTGGATCGGCGTGCAGGAGTGCGGCGGCACGCAGGGCGCCATCCAGAAGGGCCTGCAGCTCGTCGCCGAGATGCTGCCGATCGCCGACCGCTGCGTGCGCAGCGAGCAGCCCGCGAGCCACCTGTCGCTCGGCGTCAAGTGCGGCGGCTCGGACGGCTTCTCCGGCCTGTCGGCCAATCCTGCGCTCGGCCACGCCGCCGACCTGCTCGTGCAGCACGGCGGCACGGTGATGATCACCGAGGTGCCGGAGTTCTGCGGCGCCGAGCACCTGTTCGCCGCGCGCGCCAAGGACCTCGCCACCGCCAAGGAAGTGTTCGCCTACGTCGACTGGTACAAGGAGTACGCCGGCAAGTTCGGCACCAAGCTCGACCACAACCCGAGCCCGGGCAACATCAAGGGCGGCCTGCTCAACATCACCATCAAGTCGCTCGGCGCGATGGCCAAGGCCGGCACGACGCGCGTCGAGGGCTGCACGCCGTACGCGGTGCCGCCGAAGACGCGCGGCCTCGTGCTGATGCAGGGCCCGGGCTACGACCAGGAGTCGACGCCGGGCCTCGTCGGCGCCGGCGCCAACGTCGTCGTGTTCACCACCGGCCGCGGCACCACGATCGGCAACGCCATCGCGCCGGTGCTCAAGCTGACCTCGAACACGCCGATCTTCGAGCGCATGCAGAGCGACCTCGACATCAACGCCGGCACGATCATCGACGGCATCGAGTCGATCGAGCAGGTCGGCCGCCGCGTGTTCGAGCACATCCTGCGCACCGCCAGCGGCGAGGTGCTGGCCAAGGCCGAGGTGCAGAAGCACCGCGAGTTCCAGGTCTGGGCCGAGCAGTCGGTGTCGCTGTAGGCGTCGCGGGCGGCAGCGCGCCGCGGTAGCGTTTCGCGCCAAGGAGGCCGCGGCCGCCGGGAGCCGGCGATGCGCGGCGCGGGACGATGCACGCGATCGAGATGCAGGGGATGTCGCCGGAGTTCTTCGACTGCTGGCGCGCGGCCGGGGAGCACTTGAACCGCCAGGTCGCCGGCGGAATGGTGTCGTGGTTGCGGGCGCACCCGAACCCGCCGTTCCTCGAGCACCTGTCGTTCCGGCTCGGCAACCAACTGTTCTTCGTCCGCATCGAGGACGTCGACGGCGCGGTCGAGGGGCCGGGCAGCGTCCGCGGCCTCGCGGCGATCGCCGGCGGCTGCAGCGGCCATGCGTGCGTGCTGCCGATGCGGCGGCGTGGGTCCGACGGCGGCTGGGCGGCGGCAGCGCCGGGCTGGGGCCTGCGCGATGCCGCGACCGGCGCCGTGGTCGACCCGCCGGCGCTGGTGACCGACGAACGTATCGCGATGACGCGCTGGGAACTGCACGACCTCGGCGTGCAGCTGGTCCGCGGCGAACTGGGCAAGCAGGGCCGTCGTCTGCTGTCGTGGCAGGGCAACCCCGACGTCGATCCATCGGTGTGGTTCGTCGGCGCGAGCGGCAAGCCGGAGTGGGTGGTGGTGCGGGTGGCGACGCATCCATCGCCGTTGCCAACACGGCCCGCCAACTGGGACGACATCGCGCGCGGCTGCCGCGCGATGGGCGAGCGGGGGCACTTCGCCGCGGTCGGCCTTGCGAGCGTGGGTCAGCGTGCGCTACCCGCGACGGCGCCGGCCGAGCCTCTGTGGCGCGGTGGTCCGGTGCGCGCGCGTTTCGACGGCTTCGCGTGATCGCCGTTTGCGACGCCCGCCGTCGTGGACGCCATCGCGCGTCGCCGGCAGGATGACGCCATGCGCGCCTGCGCCCTCGTAGCGCCGCGACGACTCGCCCTCGTCGACGTGCCCTCGCCGCCGCTCGGACCGCACGACGTGCGCGTGCGTCCCGCCGCCGTCGGCGTCTGCGGCACCGACCTGCACATCTTCGCCGGCGAGTCGAACTTCCACTTCGACGCCAGGGGCCGCGCGATCCCGTTCGAGGAGTCGCCGCAGATCCTCGGCCACGAGATCGCCGGCACGGTGGTGGAGGTCGGCGCCGCGGTGCGCGACCTCGCGGTCGGCGTGCGCGTCGTCGTCGACCAGGGCCGCAACTGCCGCAGCGAGCGGCGCGCGGTGGCGTGCGAGTACTGCGCCACCGGCCACAGCCACCAGTGCGCGCACTACACCGAGCACGGCATCACCGGCCTGCCCGGCGGCTTCGCCGACGAACTGGTGGTGCCGGCGGTCAACGCGCTGCCGATCGCCGACGGCGTGACGTTCGAGCGCGCGGCGATGACCGAGCCGCTGGCGTGCGTGCTGCACAGCGCCGACTTCGCCGCCCGCGCCGCCGCGCGCTGGCGCTTCGACGGCTCGGGCGAAGGCGGCGCGATCCGCACGGCGGTCGTGCTCGGCGGCGGCCCGGCGGGCCAGCTGTTCGTGCAGGTGCTGCGCCGCGTCCACGGCTTCGACGGCCCGATCGTGGTCAGCGAACCGAGCGCGCCAAAGCGCGCGCTGTGCCAGCAGCTCGGCGCGGTCGCGGTCGCGCCGGAGCACGCGCTGGATGCGGTGATGGCGGCGAGCGGCGGCCGCGGCGCGGAGTACCTCGTCGAAGCGACCGGCGCCGGCGCGGTGTACGCGGCGATCCCGGCGCTGATCCGCAAGCAGGCGACCGTGCAGATGTACGGCATCGGCCACGGCGACGCGCCGATGGCGCTGCTCAACCCGGTGCAGTGGCGCGAGGCGACGCTGGTCACCTCGGTCGGCGCCTCGGGCGGCTTCGACGCCGACGGCCGGCCGAGCGTCTACCGCCGCGCGCAGCAGCTGCTCGCCGACGGCACGGTGCGCGTCGACGCGATGATCACGCACCGCTACCAGGGCCTCGCCGACGTGCCGCGCGCGTTCGGCGGCGACCACCGCGATCCGGGCTACTGCAAGGCCGTGGCGGTGCTGGCGTGAACGCCTCCCTGCGATCCACGACACCCGCTATCCTGTCCGCATGACGAGCTCGGACCTGTTGCGGCGCATCACGCACGACCCGTTGGTGATGGGTGGTCGCCCGTGCATCCGCGGCATGCGGGTCACCGTCGGCGCGATCGTAGGGTTGCTCGGCGCCGGTCGCACGATCGACGAAGTGCTCGCGGCGTACCCGTACCTCGAGCGCGACGACGTGCTGGCGGCCTTGACGTTCGCGACGTGGCGGGCGCAGGAAGTCGACCTCCCGGTGAAGGCGTCGTGATCTTGCGTGCCCAGGACACGCTGTCGCCGGCGATCGTCCTGCGCACGCTGGCGGTACTGCGGGAGCATGCCGAGGAATTTCGACATGGCGCCCTCGCCGTGATGGACGACGCGAACGCCCGCGTGCGGATCTTACCGGTGCGGACGCGATCCTGACCCCATGCTCTTTCGACCGCCCTACCTGGTCGCAGGCGCGATCCGATGACCCGCAACGTCGCCCTCTTCGCCACCTGCCTCGGCGACCAGCTCTGGCCCGAGGTCGTCGAAGCGACCGTCGCCGTGCTCGAGCGCGCCGGCTGCCGCGTGACCTTCGATCCGGCGCAGACCTGCTGCGCGCAGCCGGCGTTCAACTCCGGCTACCACGACGAGGCCAAGGCGGTCGCGCGCCGCTTCGTCGAGATCTTCGAGCGCGCCGACGCCATCGTCGCGCCGTCGGGCTCGTGCACCGCGATGGTGCACCGCTACCCCGAGCTGTTCCGCGACGAGCCGGAATGGCGCGCGCGCGCCGAGGCGGTCGCGCACAAGGCGCACGAGCTGTCGGCGTTCCTCGTGCGCGAGCTCGGCGTCGTCGACCTCGGCGCGAAGCTGCAGGCGCGCGTCGCCTGGCACGACGCCTGCCACGCGCTGCGCGAGCTCGGCGTCCACGACGAGCCGCGGCGGCTGCTGCGCGCGGTCGAAGGCCTCGAACTGGTCGAGCTGCGCACCGGCGAATCGTGCTGCGGCTTCGGCGGCACGTTCGCGGTCAAGTTCCCCGAGCTGTCGACGGCGATGCTCGACCACAAGCTGTCGGGGCTCGACGACCGCGTCGACGTGCTGAGCGCCGTCGACAGCAGCTGCCTGATGCAGATGCGCGGCCGCCTGCAGCGCCAGGGCTCGCGCGTGCGGGCCATGCACCTCGCCGAGATCCTGGCGAGCCGGTGACCGTTCCGCCGCGACGCGTGCGCCGGCGGCCGCTTTCGGCCATCCTGTGCGCGTGAGCCCGCTCACCCCCGAGACCTTCGCCGACAACGCCCGCGCGGCGCGCGCCGCCGCGCCGCTGACCGGCGCGCTGCGGCGCGCGACCGCCACCTTCGCCGAGCGGCGCGCGGCCGCGATCGACGCGGTGCCCGACGGGCAGGACCGGCGCACGCGCGCGGCGGCGATCAAGGC
>JBEITC010000664.1:0-1597 GCA_040375075.1 Planctomycetota bacterium
CCTGCGGCGCCCGGCGGACGCGTGGCGTGGCGTTCGCCCAGGAACGACGCGCGCAGCGGCACGCGCGCTTCGACGACCTTGCACAAGCCGTCGCCGCCGCGGCGCGCGCCAGCGCCGCCGCTGCCGCGCCGCACCGACAACGCCACGACGCGCACCGGCGCGCGCCGTTCGAGCTCCTCGATCGGCGTGTTGCGCGTGTTGGTCATGTGCGTCTGGATCGCCGCCTGGCCGGCGTGATCGCGCGTCGCGCCAGCGCCGCCGGGGATGGTCTCGTAGCTGGTGAACTCGCCGCCATCGGCGCGCCGACCGCCGAACGAGAAGTTGCTCATCGTGCCGGCCGACGCCGCGGGCGCGCGATCCGGCGCGGCCTTGGCCAGCGCCGCGAACACGACGTCGACGAGCCGCTGGCTGGTCTCGACGTTGCCGCCGGCGACCGGCGACGGCGAGCGCGGATCGACCATGCTGCCCGGCCGCGTGCGCAGTTCGACCAGTCGGAACAACCCCTGGTTGGTCGGCAGCCGGCCCGGGCACAGGCAGCGCAGCGCGTACACGCACGCCGCCAGCACGATGCTGCGGTTGGCGTTGACGCCGCCGTGCGCGGCGTCGCAGCTGCGCGTCCAGTCGAACACCGCGCGACCGCCGCCAAGGCGCAGCGCCAGTTCGAGGCGCAGCGGGCCGTGGCCGAAGCCATCGTCCTCGAGCGCGTCGGCCGCCCGGTACGTGCCCGCCGGGAGCGCGCGCAGCATCGAAGCGCCGGCGCGCTCGGCGTAGTCGCACAGCTGGTCCTGCACGGCGCGCACCGTGGCGCGGCCGTGCTCGGCGGCGGCGCCGCACAGGCGTTCGGCGAGCCGCGCGAGGCTCGCTTCCTGCGCGGCGAGGTCGACGAGTCGCTCGTCGGCGCCGCGGACGTTGCGCGCGAACAGCCGCCAGAGATCGCGCTGCAGCACGCCGCGACGGCGCAGGTGCACCGGCGGCACGACGAAGCCTTCGGCGTGCAGGTCGGCGGCGATCGCCATCGAGCCCGGCGCGGCGCCGCCGACGTCGGCGTGGTGCGCGCGGTTGACGACGAACCACTCCGGCGCGCGGCCGCCCGGCAGGAACACCGGCCGCACCATCGTCACGTCGGGCAGGTGCGTGCCGCCGGCGTAGGGATCGTTGAGGATCGCGACGTCGCCGGGCGCGAGTTCGAGGTCGCGCCGCACGGCGGCGACGGCGTCGCCGGCGCTGCCGAGGTGCACCGGGATGTGCGCGGCCTGCGCGACGAGGTCGCCGCGGCGATCGAACACCGCGACCGAGAAGTCGGCGCGCTCGCGGATGTTCGGGCTGATGGCGCTGCGCTGCAGCCGCACGCCCGCCTCTTCGCAGAAGGCGCTGAAGAGGTGGTGGAACACCTCGAGGCGGACGGGATCGACGCGGCGGCTGGCCACGCGCGCACGATCCCCGCTGGCGACGCGCGAAGGAAGCAGCAAGGCCAGCGGAAACGCGCGCGGCCGCCCCGGGAAGCCCCGGAGCGGCCGCGTCGCGCGGTCAGGCTGACGACTGCGGCTCAGTTGCCGCCGCCACCGCCACCACCGCCGCCCGCGCCACCAGCGTTGCC
>JBEITC010000283.1:0-5309 GCA_040375075.1 Planctomycetota bacterium
GGCCCCCGCGACCGCCGGCGCGCCAGCGACCGCGAGGTCTGCCTGCGTCGCGTCGCCCTCGCCTTCGACCGCGCCACGATGCGGCGCTGCCGCGGCGTTGCGATGGCGGACGGGGCGACGCCGTGACGCGGCCGGTCGCCGTCGCGAGCCCGAGCGGCGCGTTCGGGCGACTCGGCATCGGCCGGTTCGTCGATTCGCGGCGCACGCGCGCGATGGCCGCGCGTCGAGGTCGTCTTTGCGCGATCTTCACAGTCGGGGATCCTGCGTTGGCTTCGGTGCGTCGCGTTCTCTCCGCCGCATGCCGCGCCTGGCGTCTTCATCGCATTGCGCGATTGGCTAGCATGACGACGTCCCGCGTCCGCGCTCGTCCGCAGGCGCCCAACGAACCGCTCGCCCCGATGCCCCAATCCCGATCGCTGCGTCTTCGTCTTCTCGTCGCCTTGCTGCTCCTGCTCGCCGCCGCGTCGCCGGCATTGTCGCAAGACTGGACCAACTCCGGCGGCAACGCGCAGCGCAATGGCCTGACCAGCGCCTTCGGGCCGCTGACGGCCCAGGCGCTGTGGACGTCGGGGCCGCCGTCGATCATTGCCTGGAACCCGGTGGTCGTCGGCAATCGCGTGTTCGTCGTGCGCCAGACCGGCGGCGCGCAGCTCGGCGCGCCGCCCGCGGGCGCGCCCAACGACGCGCCGGTGTTCGCGCTCGACCTCGCGACCGGCGCGCAGATCTGGCGCCGTGACATTCCGTATCAGACCGGCGAGTGGACGACGTGGCTGCTCGGCCACAGCAACGGCCGCGTGTATGCCTCGCGCGCCGGCAACGGCGCGTCGGCATCCGGTCGCGTGCACGCGCTCGACGCCGCCACCGGAGCGACGGTGTGGACGTCGGCGGCGATCATCACGGCGGGTCCCTACGACGGCTGCGTCTTCGCCGACAACGGCGACCTGATCGTCGCGTCGTTCCAGAGCATCTGGCGCATCCGCGCGACCGACGGCGCGACCGTGTGGACCGCCGCCCGCCAAGGCTCGGTCAGCGGCCAGTGCGGCGCCGCGCGCTTTGGCGACGCGGTCTACGTCGCCGACTCGGTGACCGGCGGTCAGGTGATCAAGCGCTTCAGCCTCGTCACCGGCGCGCTCCAGTACCAGAGCCCCATCATGCCGGGCTTCCTCAACCAGCATCAGCCGATGGTCGGCCCCGACGGCTCGGTGTACCTCAACCGCGCGTCGAACTCGCCCGGCTTCGACTTCTTCTACGCCTTCACCGACACCGGCTCCGCGCTGGTGCAGCGCTGGGCCGTGCCGTCGGCCCCCGGCATCGCCGGCGAGTACGCGTGCAGCGCCGACGGCAGCGTCTACATGACGCAGCCCGGCGAGATCGTCACGCGCCTCGACGCGCAGACCGGTGCCGTGGTCAACACCTATCCCGTGCCGCTCGGCACGAACGGCTACTCGCCGCGCTTCACCGTCGACGGCGACGGCCGCGTCTACCTCGCCAACGGCGGCTTCCCCAACGGCGCGCTGCTTGCGTTCGACCGCGATCTGACGCTGTGTTGGCAGGTGGCGGTGCCCAACGTCAACAACGGCGGCCCGGCGATCGCCGCCGACGGCACGCTGGTGGTCGCCGGCGTCGGCAACGACCTGCGCGCGTACCGCACGCCGAGCCCGTGGACGAGCCTCGGCGGCGGCATCGCTGGCGCGCTCGGCGAGCCGACGCTGACCGGCCGCGGCACGCTGACGGCGGGCAACACGGTGACCTTCCAGGCCGCCAACGCCGCGCCCAACAGCCTCGGCGTGTTCATCCTCGGCTCCACCGCGGTCAACGTGCCGATCTTCGGCGGCACGCTCGTGCCCGCGCTCGACGCAACGCTCGTGGCGCCGTTCGACGCGCAGGGCCGCTGGTCGCTCGCGTTCCCGTGGCCGGCCGGCTACGCGCCGGGCGTCAATCTGTGGTGGCAGGTGGCGGTCGTCGATGGATCGACGCCGGCCGGCTTCGCCGCGACGGACGGTCTGCGCAGCCGCACGCCGTGAGCGGGCGGGGCGGCCAGGGTTTCCGGCGGTTGCGCCGGCACGGACCCTGCGCGTCGCGCCGTGGCTATGGCCGGTCGCTGCGTTGCGTCCGGCGGCGGCGCCGCCAAGCCGCCAGGTAGAGGGCCGCGGTCGCCAGCGCCGGCCCGGCGATCACGACGTACGTCGCGATCGGGAAGCCGCGGACGAATGCGACGTAGGCGACGCCGAGCGCGCCGAACACCAGCGCGCCGATCCACTCGCGACGCCACGCGACCGCCACCGTCGCCAGCAGGACGAACGTCGGCACGAGGTGGATCAGCAGCGCGGCGGCCGTGTCGACGAAGCCTGCCGGCGTCTCGAACACGTCGAGCGCGAACAGCGACAGGAACAGCGCGAAGGCGATGCCGAGCGCGCGCGGCGCGACGCGCAGGAGGTCGAAGTTTGGAGCCGGCGCGACGAGCATGGCGGCGACGATATCGCCGCGGGCGCTGCCGCATCCCGCGCCCGAGTGCTTAGCCAGCGCCTGCAGGCCCGTGACGGTCGCGTTCGCCGTCCACGGCGGGCGGTGCTGACATCCGTTTGTCGCGCCGCCGCGTCGCTACCGCGCGTCGATCTCGACCGCGAGGACCTGCACGAAGCGGCGATCGGTCGTCGCCACGGGGCCGAGCAGGAAGGCGCCGTGCGCCGCGACCTTCACGTCGGCCGACGACTTCTGCTGCAGCGCGATCGGGACTTCCAGGCTGCCGAAGGCGCCACCGTCGATCCGCGCGACGGTGCGGGGCTGGTTGCCGTCGACCATCGCCCACGTGATCGTGGCGATGGCGTGCTCGCCGTCGCGACGCACACGCACGTCGATCTGCGTGCCGAGCTCGTAGTTCTCGACCTGCGGATCGACGGCGAGCCCGCCGCCCTGCGACACCAGACGCAGCTGCGAGACCGCGGCGCGCTGCTGGCTCATGCGCAGCGATGCCTGCGTGTCGAGCTTGGTCGTCAGGAACGGCGCCGACACGACGCGGGCGCGGTCGGTCCACGCCATGACGCGATCGACGAGCGCCGCCGGCTCGACGCGCGCGCCGCGCGCTTGCGGCGGCCGCCCGGCCTGCAGGCCCTGGCCCTCGGCGAGCGCCAGCGCGTCGGCGTCGTTGGCGCGCAGTTCGACGAGCCACATGCGGATCGCGGCGGTGTCGGCGCCGGCCTCGGCCTGCGCGTCGACGGATTGGCTCAGGTGCGCGAGCGGGCCCTTCGCCTCTGCTTCGGCCGGCGGCATCGGCGCCAGCGGCGCGACGCGGCCTTCGTACGTCACGTCGAAGCGTTCGCCGAGCGCGAGCGGCGGCAACGGCGGCGGCGGCGACGAGCAGGCGGCGAGCAGGGCGATCGTGGCGGCGGCGGCAGGGAGAGAGCGCGGCATCGGGACTCCGTGGGGAGCGGGAGGGGTTGGCGATGCTACCGGCCGGCACGGCGTGAATCGTGACGCAGGGCGCAGGCCGTGTTGCCGTGTCGGCGCATCCGAGGGATCCAGGCCGTCGCCATGCGTGCGCAGCGCTTCGCAGCGCGTTGCACCGCGGCTGCGGCGTTGCCGTGTCGGCGCATCCGAGGGACCCGGGCCGTCGCCATCCGTGCGCAGAGCTTCGCAGCGCGTTGCGCCGCGGCTTCGGCGTGGCCGTGTCGGCGCATCCGAGGGATCCGGGCCGTCGCCATGCGTGCGCAGCGCTTCGCAACGCGTTGCACCGCGGCTTCGGCATGACCGCGTCGGCGCAGGCGCACGCGGCGTTCGCCCCAAGGAGTCTGCGTCACGCGACGCGCGCCGATCCCGCGCGTGGATGCGCGGCGGGGGCGAAGCCTTTGACCGCAGGCGCATCGGTGGATTCGCGGAAGCTAGGCGGCGAGCCGAGCTCCCGGACGCGAAGTCGCGGGTCGAGCAGCGTGGCCTCCCGTGACGCAGACTCCTAGCATCGCGCCGCCTTGCTCCCCATTCGTCCGCCTCGCCGCCGTGCTGCCCCGCGCGCCGTCTTCGTCCCGCTCGTCCTCGGCGCGGCATTCCTCGCGACGGCGTGCCAGCAGGATGCGGGCGCGAGCGCGCCGAGCGCCGCGCAAGCGCAGCTCGAAGCCGCGTTCCGAAACCTCACCGAGGTCGCGCTTCGCGCCGGCCACGAGAGCGGCGCCAAGCGGACGTTCGCGGCGCAGGCCGGCGACCCCGAGCGGGAGTCGGATGTCGCGGCGCTCGCGGCGCGCGCGCACTACGACGACCTGATGCCGCGCATGGACATGACCGCCACGCAACGCGCCGACACGCTGTCGGCGCTGGCTCTCGCGTACGGCATGGGCTACGCGTCGGCGAGGAAGGGGCACGCGTATGCCGCGATCCGCGACCGCATGCTCGACGGCCTGGTCGCCGGCGTGCTCGCGAGCGCGCGCCGCTGAGCGCCGCCGCCGCGCGCCGCCGCGCTCAGACGCCGAAGCCGCCGTCGATGCCGATGCACTGGCCGGTGATGTAGCCGGCGTCTTCCGAGCACAGGAACGCGACCAGCGCCGCGACCTCGTCCGCCGTGCCTGTGCGCTGCATCGGGATCTGCTGCACCATCGGCTCGGGCACGCCGGCGATCATGTCGGTGGCGATCAGCCCGGGCGCGAGCGCGTTGACGGTGATGCCCTTCTTGGCGACCTCGAGCGCGAGCGTCTTGGTCGCGCCGACGAGGCCGGCCTTGGCGGCGGCGTAGTTGGCCTGGCCGCGGTTGCCGCGCACGGCCGACAGCGACGCCATGTTGACGATGCGGCCCCAGCGCTGCATCACCATCGGCATCACCAGCGGCTGCGTGACGTGGAAGAAGCCGCCGAGCGTCGTCTGCAGCACGCCGTCCCACTGCTCCTTCTTCATGCCGGGGAACGCCGCGTCGGCGGTGACGCCGGCGTTGTTGACGACGATGCCGATCGGGCGCGGGTCCTTGAGCAGTTCCTTCAGCGCCGCCGCCGTCGCCGCGCCGTCGGCGACGTCGAACGCGACCGCCACCGCTTCGCCGCCGGCGCGCGTGATCTCGTCGACCACCGCCGCCGCGGCCGCCGCGTCGCGCCGGTAGTTGACGATCACGGGATGGCCTTGCTTGGCGAGACGCTTGCAGACGGCGGCGCCGATGCCGCGGCTGCCGCCGGTCACGAGCGCGCGGCGGACGATGGGGGGCGTGGTGGTCACGGATGGAGAGGCGGCGGGGCGATGCCGCAGCGACGTTGTAGGGTGGGTCGGTCGGCGCGCGCAACGTCGAGTCGGTCCGCGCCCGCGTCGCGGCGCGAACTGCGGCACGCCGTCGCCCC
>JBEITC010000117.1:0-9266 GCA_040375075.1 Planctomycetota bacterium
GGGCGTTCGCGCAGCGGTTTCGGGCTAGCGCGCAGCGGGCCTAGCCGTTCGCGCAGCACTTCGGGGCACGCGCGCAGCGGGCCTGGGCGAAGGCGCGGCGGTCGAGCCCTCGCACGCAGCGGCCTCAGCCAGCGGAGCCGTCGCCGGCGTCCTTCGGGCGGACGTGTCCGGCGAGCAAGCGCGCCGCCTCGTCCGTGCGCCCGAGCGCTGCGGCCACGTCCGCGAGCATGCGCAGCGTCGTTGGTGTCGGTCCGAGCGCGAGGGCGGCCTGGCGCGCCGCCCGTTCTGCCGCAGGGGCGTCGCCGCGGCGAGCGAGCTGCCGCGCCACCAACAGCAGAGCGCCCTGCATGGGCAGCAGCGCGAGCAGCTTGGAAGGCTCGACGGCGTCGGGCTGGCGATCGAGCAAGGCTGCGGCACGCTCGATGGCTTCCCACGAGCGCGTCGCGCCCCACTTGGCCAGCGCCTTCTCGGCCTCGCCTGCCGCGGCATGCGCGTCGCCGAGCAGCAGGTCCCGGCCGACGCCGGATGGATCGCCCTCGCCGAGTTCCTTGGCGATGCGACGCACGGCAGCGAGGTCGCCGCGCGCGAGCTGCTCGGTCGCGCACGACTGCAGCCACGCGAGGCGCCTCGCGATGGCTTGGTTGCGCGCGCCGGGATTCGCGTTGTGCACGCAGCGGTCGTGCGCGGCGCCGATCGCGATCGGGTCGCCTGCGCGCACGGCCAACGCCAAGGCTTCCTCGGCGAGCGTCGCATCGCCCGGGAACCTAGCGAGCGCCTTGTCGACGTCGACCTGCAACTGCGTGGGCAAGGCCGCGCCCTGTCGCCGCCAAGCCACCGCGCGCAGCTGCCAATGGCTGCGGACCAACTCGACAGGCAGGCCTGCTTCCGGCACGCGTTCGAGCCACCCCAGCGCTTCCTCCACGCGGTCGCGCGCGAGCGCGTCGCGGGCGAGCTTGAGGCTCGCGTCGGCGGCGATCCACGGGCAGCGCGTCGGCGCGCCACGGCGCTTCGCGACACGCCGCAGCTCGACCCGCGCGCGGTCCGATTCCTCGACGGCCAGGTCCGCGACGGCGGCGAGATGGCGCCCCACGGCGGCGTCGTCGAAGTAGCGCCGGATGCGGCCGCGCGCGAGCCCCCACCCGGCGCAAAGGGCGAGCGCGAGCAGCAAGCCGGTCAACGCCACGCGGCCGATCGCCGTCGCAAGCAGCGGCTCGCTCATGCGCACCAGCAACTCCGCGAGGCGCAGCAGCAGGTTGACGCCTGGAGCCAGCAACGAGAGCAGGAGCAAGCCCAGGAGGACGAACAGCGCCAACCGCCATCCAGGATGGCGCGGCATCAGCAGCCGCAGCGGCGCGATGGCCGCCGCGCGCATGCGCTCGCCGAGCCGCAGGTTCATCGGCGCCCCCCCATGTCGCGCTCACAGCGCCGCAGCGCGTCCTGCACGACCTCGCGCAAGCGCGCATCGTCCTCCGCGGCGGCGAGCGCCTCGAGCGCAGCCTTCGCCTTGCCGCCACCGATGGCCGCCAAGGCTGCTGCCGCCCGGATCCTGCGATTCGTCGCGCGCGCCAGCAGACCGAACGCCAACCGCTCGAACCACGGCGTCGCCGTGAAGGCGGCGAGCAAGCCGTCGATGGCAGGTTCGCCGATGGCGCAGAGGCAGTCGTGAAGCCGCGCATCGGCGGCGGCTGGCTCGTCGCCGAAGGCATCGCAGAGTCCAGCCACCGCATCGGCGCCCAGGCGCACGAGTTCATGCCCTGCCTGCGGCTCGCCGCGAAGCAGCGCCTCGACGAGACCGCGAACGTGGCGGGGACTCGCGCTGATCGCCGCGAGCGCCTTGGCGACGTCGTCGATCGGCGCGATGAGCCCTGGCTCGGCGAGCCGGGCGCTTCCCGCAGCGCCGCAGACGGCGCAGACCAGCGCGCGCGTCGCCGCTTCGATGCCGCACGCGCCGCACCGCCACGGCGAAGGCGCAGCGATCGCATCGATTGCCTTGGCCTCGTTGAGGCGCCCCTGCACACGCGCAACCATCGGCGTGTCGCCGCCGTGGGCGGTCGCGAGCGCTGCGAAAGCCTGGAGGGCGCCACGGTCGCGCGCCGCCAGCCCGGCGTGCGCAGCGACTGTCCCGAGTCGTCGACGGGTCGCCGCGCCATCCGTGTCGCGGACGGCGAGCGCTGCGGACCGTTGCAGCGCAGTCGTCGCGGCCGCGGCGTCGCCGGACTGCAGCAGCGCCTGCGCAAGTTCCTCCCAGAGCTCACGGCGCCGCGGCGCCGCACCCGTGGCCGCCGTGAGCGCGTTGGCTGCGGCCAACGGTTCGCCGGCGGCGAGCAGTGCGCGGCCCATCGCCGCCTTGTTCGCAGCGCTCGCCACGCCGAAGGCGGCTTCAAGGGTCAGATGCTGCTTGTGGGCCGCTTCGGGCTGGCCGAGATCGACCAGCGCGCGCGCGTACAGCAACCGTGCGTGATGGTTCGACGGGTCCTTGGCCAGGGTCGCGACGAGCCGCTTCGCCGCACCCTTGGCGTCGCCGTGCAGCGCCTGCTCGGCGCCCAGCAGGTAGTCCGCGACGTCGTGACGGCGGGCGGCTTCGTCGACGAAGCGCCGCACGCGCGCGACGAACCAGATCGTGCCGATGACGACGCCGACGACGAGGCAGGTCTCCAACACGCCGGGCGTCTGCCACAGCCATTGCAATGTCGACCAGAAGCCCGCGCCCGCCGCGGCGGGCGCCTGCTCCTGGACGATGGCCGTCGGCGCGAGCACGCGGAGGCTCAGGCTTCGTTCGCGGCCGCGGCGGGACGACCTGGCGCCACCACCGGCGCCGCGGCGGGCCTGCGCCCAGCGCGCGCGAAGGCGTGGTCGATCAGCGCATCGAGGAGACGCGGGAACGGCAGCCCGCACTTCGCCGCCGACTGCGGGAGCAGGCTCGTCGGCGTCATGCCGGGGATCGTGTTCGTCTCGAGCACCACCGGTCCGTCCTTGGTCACGATCATGTCGGTGCGCGACATGCCGTCGCAGACGAGCGCCTCGTGGCAGCGCACCGCGATCTCCTGGACCACGCGGATCTGCTCGGCGGACCAGCCGCGCGGCGGCACGGTCTCCTCCGTCGCCCCCGGTTGGTACTTCGCCTTGTGCGTGAACCACGTGTCGGCGCGCGGATAGATGCCGACGGGCAGCAACGGCTGCAGCGTGTCGCCAGCGTTGCCGAGCACCGGGACGGTGATCTCCTCGCCGACCTGCGCCTGCTCGGCGAACCAGCGCCGGAACGTGCCGCGGAACTCGGCGAAGAACGCCGCGAGTTCCTCGGCCGTGGTCACCTTCTGCACGCCGACCGTGCTGCCACTGACGTCGCCCTTGACGAATGCCGGCACGCCGATGGCGGCGCGCATGCGCTCGAACTCGACGCGCGCATCGGCGCGGCCGATCGCGACCGTCGGCTCGTAGGCCTTGGCCAACGGCACGCCAGCGGCCTGCAGCGTCTGGCGCGTGCGCAGCTTGTCCATCGCCACGGCGGAGGCGGCGCAACCCGATCCGACGAACGGCAGGTCGTGCAGTTCGAACATGCCTTGCACGGTGCCATCCTCGCCGTACGGGCCGTGCAGGATCGGCAGCGCGAGTTGCACGCGCGCATGGTCGAGCAGCCATGCGAGCGCAGCGCCGGGCCGCAGCGGGCCATGCGAGGTCGCGCTGTCACCGGGCCGCCACGCTTCGTCGGCTGGGAGCGGCGCCTTGGCCGGCCACCACGCGCCATCGCGCGCCAGGAAGACCGGCCACACGCGATACCGCGAGCGGTCGAGGTGCTGCAGCACCTGCCGCACCGACGACAACGAAACGTCATGCTCCGGCGACCGCCCGCCGGCCAACACGCAAACATCCATCGCGCACCCCTCCGAGGTGTCGCGGCAGCATACGGTCTCGCCGTGGCTTTCCGATCCCCCGGTCGCGCCATGGCGCGCAGCGCTCACGGCGCGGATGGAGCGATCGCGGCGATCGTGGTCGGCGCGCTTCGTGGTCAGGCCGCTCAGCGCGGCGCGAACAGCTTGCCCGTCGCGGCGGCCGCGCCCCAAAGGATGGCGTCGCTGCCGCCGAGGGTGGGCACGAAGCGCAGATCGCGGTGGATCATCGGTGACGTCGCCGCGCGGACGTGCGCGACGATGCGGCCTTCGAGGTCCGGCCAACCCGACAGCACCCCACCGCCGAGCACGACGGCGCGCGGATTGAGCAGCGTGCAGGCGTTGGCGACCAGGGCACAGGCCGCGGCTTCCGCTTCGGCCAGGATCGCCTGCGCCGCCGCGGCCTCGGCGCCGGCGCCGCGCGCTGCCTGCACGATGGCGCCGACCGTCCAGCGACCATTGTCGGGGCCAGCGCCCAAGCGGGCTTCGCCCTGCTCGGTGATCGCGCGTCCGCCGCAGTAGGCCTCGAAGTGGCCAAGGCCGCCGCACGGACAGACGCGACCGCCCGGCACGAAGGTCGTGTGGCCGATCTCGCCAGCGGCGTTGGTGCCGCCGGCGTAAGGCTTGCCGTCGACGATCAGCCCGATGCCGATGCCGGTGCCGAAGAACAGGCACAGCAGCGGATCGAGGCCAGCGGCGTGGCCGCGCAGGTACTCGCCCCAGGCGCTGGCGCGGCCGTCGTTGAGCAGCGTCGTCGGCACGCCGAAGCGTCGCTCGCAGTGGTCGGCCAGCGGGAAGCCGTCGAGTGGCAGGTTCGGCGCCCGGTCGATCGAGCGGCCGTCGCGCGGGATCACGCCGGCGGTCCCGAAGCCGCAGGCAAGCGGCGGCTCGCAGCCTGCCGGCAGGTCGGCGACGATCGACGCCAAGGCCTGTTCGAGCGACCGCAGGAACGGCTCGCGCTCGCGCACGGTCGGCACGTGCTGGACCCGGTGCACGCCGAAGTCCTCGCTGACGAGGGCGAAGCGGCACTTGGTGCCGCCGAGGTCGCCTGCGAGCACGGTGCGCATGGATCGATCGCGCCGCGGACGCGGCTCAGATGCGGCCGAGCAGCAGGCTCGTGTTGTGGCCGCCGAAGCCGAGCGAGTTGCTCAGCACGTAGTCGACCTTCAGATCGCGGGCGACGTTCGGCACGTAGTCGAGGTCGAGCTCGGGATCCGGCGTCTCCTGGTTGATCGTCGGGTGCACCTTGCCGTCCTGGATCGACATGGCGCAGGCGGCGAGTTCGATCGCGCCCGACGCGCCGAGCAGGTGGCCCACCATCGACTTGGTCGACGAGACGCACAGCTTCTTGGCGTGGTCGCCGAAGACGCGCTTGATCGCCGCGGTCTCGATCTTGTCGTTGAGGAAGGTGCTGGTGCCGTGGGCGTTGATGTAGGCGACCTTGTCGGCGGCCACGTTGCCGTCCTTCAACGCGCCCATCATCGCGCGGCTCGGGCCGTCGGCGTCCTCGTTCGGTGCCGTGATGTGGTAGGCGTCGTCGGTCGAGCCGTAGCCGAGGACCTCGCACAGGATCGGCGCGCCGCGGCGCTTGGCGTGCTCGTACTCCTCGAGCACCAGCGCAGCCGCGCCTTCGCCCATGACGAAGCCGTCACGATCCTTGTCGAACGGGCGCGAAGCTCGCTTGGGATCGTCGTTGCGTGTCGAGACGGCCTTCAGCGAGCAGAAGCCGGCGAGGCCGAGTTCGGTCGTCGCCGCCTCGCTGCCGCCGGTCAGCATGATGTCCGCCTCGCCCCACTGGATCGTGCGCAGCGCCATGCCGATGGCGTGGCTCGAGCTCGCGCACGCCGAGGACGTGACGTAGCAGGTCCCCATCAGGCCGAAGCGGATCGCCGCCTGGCCGGCCATGGCGTTGGCCATGATCTTCGGGATGAAGAACGGGCTGACGCGGTCGGCGCCGCGCTCCACCTGGAGGACCTTGCTGGCCTCGATCTCGTGGATGCCGCCGATGCCGGTGCCCAGGATGCAGCCGGCGCGGTCGCGCTGCTCCTTGGCCATGTCGAGGCCGGAAGCCGCCATCGCCTCGCTCGCAGCAACGAGGTAGTACTGGGTGAACTTCTCGAGCCGCTTCGATTCGGTCTTCGGGAAGAACTTCTCCGTGTCCCACTGCCACACCTCGCAAGCGAACTTGCAGGTGTGCTTGGACGTGTCGAACTTGGTGATGGGGCCAGCACCGGAAGTGCCAGCCAACATCGCCGCCCAGTTGGACTTCATGTCGAGGCCGAGGCTCGAAACGGCCCCGATCCCGGTGATGACGACCCGACGTCTGCTCATGATGTGACCAAAGTTGCCGCCGCGACGCGGCGAGCCGGTGCCCCGCCGACGGAACGACGGGCTAGGACGGAAGGGCGGCCAGGGCGGCCGCGGGATGCGCGCGATCCGGCGGGCCGGATCCGCGCGCGTTGCCGAACCGGCATGGTCAGCCGGACCGGCTCAGCCAGCAAGCTCAGCTTGCCGACCAGCTCAGCTCAGCTTGCCGGTGATGTACTTCACCGCATCGCCGACGGTCTGGATCTTCTCGGCATCCTCGTCCGGGATGTTGATCTCGAACTCGTCCTCGAACTCCATGACCAGTTCGACCGTGTCGAGCGAGTCGGCGCCGAGGTCGTTGATGAACGACGTCTCCGCCGTGATCTTGTCGCGGGTGGTGCCCAGCTGCTCGCAGACGATGTTGTGGACGCGCTCTTCGATGTTGACGGCCTTCGACACGGTTCTTTGCCTCGTACGGACTTGGGAGAAGGGGCGATAGCGGAGGGGTGGCCCCACCGCCGGGGAGATCTAGGAAGGGGGAAACTCTAGCTACATGGTCATGCCGCCGTCCACCACGAGAGTCTGTCCCGTGATGTAGGAGGCACCGTCGCCGCACAGGAAGACCACCGTCTTGGCGATGTCGTCCGGCGCGCCGAAGCGGCTCAGGGGGATGGTCTTGAGCATGCCGTCGCGGATTTCCTGGGTCAGCGCGGCGGTCATGTCGGTCTCGATGAACCCCGGGGCGACGACGTTGGCGGTCAGACCGCGCCCGGCGAACTCCTGGGCCAGCGACTTGGTCAGGCCGACCAGGCCGGCCTTGCTGGCGGCGTAGTTGACCTGGCCGGCGTTGCCGGTGATGCCGACCACGGAGCCGATGTTGACGATCCGGGCGCCCTTGGCCTTGGCCAGCGTGCGGCTGAACGCCTTGCAGACCAGGAACACGCCGCGCAGATTCGTGCCGATCACGGCGTCGAAGTCTTCAGCGCCCATGCGCAAGAACAAGCCGTCACGCGTGATGCCGGCGTTGTTGACCAGCAGTTCGAGCGTGCCAGCCTCGGCCAGCACCGCCTTCGCCATGGTCTCGACGGACGCCGCGTCCGCGACGTCGACCACCAAGGCCTTGCCCTTGCCGCTGCCGACCGGGAGCGCGGCGATGGCGGCGACCGTCTCGTCGCAACCACCGGCCTTCGTCGAGGTGCAGTAGACGTTGGCGCCTGCGGCAGCGAGGGCGACGGCGACGGCGCGGCCGATGCCGCGGGACGCACCGGTCACCAGCGCGGTCTTGCCTGAGAGCGGAAGCATGGAGGTCATGGATGGTCGTTGGGTGACGTCGGGGATCACCAGCGGAGCAACAGGTGGCCCCAGGCCATGCCAGCGCCGAACGCCGGCATCACCACGAGCTTGCCCTTCTGCAGGCGGCCGGCGTCGTAGGCCTCGCGCAGCGCGATCGGCACCGATGCCGCCGACGTGTTGCCGTAGCGGTCGATGTTGCTGAACACGAAGTCCATCGGCATGCCGAGCTGCTCCATGGCCGCTTCGATGATGCGCTGGTTCACCTGGTGCGGGATGATGACGCCGATCTGGTCGCGGCCGTACTTGTCGATGACGCCCTTGACGAGCTCCGCGAACACGCGGACGGCGAAGCGGAACACCTTCGTCCCGCCCATCTTCATGTAGTGCAGCCGCTGGTCGACCGAGTCGTGGCTGGCCGGATGGCGGCTGCCGCCGCCGGGCTGGGCGAGGACGTTTTCCGCGCCGCCTTCCATGCTGATCGAACCGCCGAGGAACTCCGCGCGGCCGGCGCGTTCGAGCGACGTGTAGACCGCAGCGCCGGAGCCGTCGCCGAACAGCACGCAGGTGTTGCGGTCGGAGTAGTCGAGGATGCGGCTCAGGACCTCTGCGCCGACCACCAGGATGTTGCGGAACTGCCCCGAGCCGATCATGCCCGCGGCGACCTGCGACGCGAACACGAAGCCGCTGCACGCTGCGGCGACGTCGAAGCCGCCCGCCTTCTTGGCGCCGAGATCGAGGCCGATGCGGCAGGCGGTCGCGGGGAACGGCTGATCGCCGGTGACCGTCGCGCAGATGACGAGGTCCAGCTCCTCGGCCGACATGTTCGCGTCGGCGAGGGCCTGCCGGGCGGCCTCGATCGCGAGGCTGCTGGTGACCTGCTCGGGCGCTGCGATGCGCCGCTCGCGGATGCCGGTGCGTTGGACGATCCACTCGTCCGACGTGTCAACCATCTTCTCGAGGTCGAAGTTCGTCAGCCGCTTCTCCGGGACATAACGACCGAAGCCGGCGATGCCGACCGGGGTGACTTGGGCCATTTCAGCGGCTCCTGCCGGCGGCGGATCGGGTGTCGTTCATGCGTTGGGCTCGGCCTGCGGCGTTTCGCACGCGCGCGCCGCCTGCACGATGTGTTCGTTGACCTTCGCTTCCATCGCGCGGATGGCGAAGCGGATCGCGTTGGCGAACGCCGGAGCGGTCGAGCGACCGTGGCAGATCGTGACGCAGCCGTTGACGCCGAGCAGCAACGCGCCGCCGTACTCGGAGAAGTCGATGCGCGGCATGATGCCGTGCTTCACCGCGCCCATCTTCTGCGGTTCGACGCCAGCCTTCTGCATCAGGCCGAAGGTCGTGCGCAGCAGGTACTCGGCGAGGCCTTCGCTGACCTTGAGCACGACGTTGCCGGTGAAGCCGTCGGTCACGACGACGTGGCAGTCGCCAGAGAACAGCTCGATGCCTTCGACGTTGCCGTGGAAGTGGATCGGCAGTTGCTTCATCAGGGCGCGGGCCTCGCGCACCAGCGGGTTGCCCTTCAGCTCCTCGCTGCCGATGTTGAGGATGCCGACCTTGGGTTCGGCGACGCCGAACGTGCCGTGGTAGTACGCCGACCCCATCAGCGCGTACTGCGCCAGGTGGTGCACCTTCGGTTGCGGGTTGGCGCCGACGTCGAGCAGCAGGAACGGGTTCTTCTCGCCGTGGATGATCGCGCCGATCGCCGGACGGCGGATGCCCTCGAGGCAGCCAAGTCCGAGCGTCGCCGCCGCCACCACCGTGCCGGTCGAGCCC
>JBEITC010000041.1:0-14997 GCA_040375075.1 Planctomycetota bacterium
AGGTCGCTGCGAGCGAACGCCGCCGCGAGCGCGGTCCGCGTCTCGGCGACGTCGAGGTCGCCGACCAGCACGTGCACGGCGCGCCCGGGCGCCTGCGTCGCGGCCCAGGCCTTCGCCGCCTGTTCGCGCGACGGCGGGGCCGGGTTCGGCGGTTCGAACGCGCGGGCCGACGGATGGCCTGGCAGCGTCAGCGCGAGCAGTTCGATCCGGACGCCGCGCATGGCGTCGGCGATGTGCGCGCGACCGCGCTCCTGGAAGGTCTCGAGCCACCCGCGCGGCAGGTCGCGCAGGGCCTGGTCCTCGCGCCGCTCGACGAGCAGCCGCGCGACGGCGGGCAGCGCGTCGCGCGTCGTCGTCAGCGACAGCACGGCGGCGCCGTCGCGCGCGACGATCTGCGGTTGCCACGCCGGCGCGGCGGCCAGCGCCCGCAGCCAAGCGCGCTTGTCGCACAGTTCGCGCGCCTGCTCGTCCCAGCGCCGGACGTCGTCGGCGGCGACGGTGTCGCGCGGATCGCGCAGCATGCGCAGCCACGCTTCGTCGAGCCACAGCAGGGACTCCTGCTCGCGCGCCACGTCGTGCGAGCCGATGCGCCACGTGCCGTGCAGCGAAGCGCGCGCGATCGTCCAGGCGAGGCCTTCGTGGCCGGCCGGGTCGAACGCGGCGTCGATCGGGCTCGCGACGGCCCAGTGCACGACGCTCGCGGACGGATCGGCGACGAGCAGGAAGCGCGAGCCGTCGGGCGCGGTGAACGCGACGGGCGCCGGGGCCGCCTGGCCGACGACGAGGGCCGTCAGCAGCAGGGCCGCGGCCGCGGTCGTCGCCCGGTCACGCCAGCGCCGAGGCATCGGATGGGACGTCCTGGCCGTCGGCCCGCGCGTGCCGGTTGGTGCGCGGGCTGCAGACGCCGCGCTTGCTGGCGGCGACGAAGTCGAGGATCTCGCGGCAGAGCGGCTCGCGGAACAAGGCGCTCGCGCGCACCGACTCGAGCCGCTGGGGCAGCGTGCCGGCGCGCCAGAACAGCAGGCGGAACACGCGCTTGACCAGCGCCTTCTGCTCGGCGTCGAAGCCGTTGCGGTGCAGGCCGACGACGTTGACGGCCACCATCTTGGCGCGGTCGCCCTGGACCATCGCGAACGGCGGCGCGTCGTGCGAGACCATCGCGCCGGCGCCGATCATCGCCATGCGGCCGACGCGCGCGAACTGGTGGATGCCGACCATCGCGCCGAGGATGGCGCGGTCGCCGATGACCGTGTGGCCGGCGGCCATCGCGCCGTTGGTGAAGATGACGTGGCTGCCCACGGTCGCGTCGTGCCCGATGTGGGCGCCGACGAGGATCATGTTGTGGTCGCCGACCGTCGTCGTGCCGCCGCCGAACGGCGTGCCGCCGTGGATCGTGACGTGCTCGCGGATGCGGTTGTTGGCGCCGATCCGCAGCTTGCCGGGGGCGTCGCCGACCTTCAGCTTCTTGTCCTGCGGGGTCACGCCCAGGACCGCGAACGGGAACACGTCGCAGTCCTCGCCCAGCCAGGTGTCGCCGTCGACCACGCAGTGGCTGACCAGGCGGGTGCGGTCGCCGATCCGGACCTGCGGGCCGACGACGCAGTAGGGGCCGATCTCGACGTCAGCGCCGAGTTCGGCTCCGGGGGCGATGATGGCGGTTGGATGGATGCCCATCGGCTGGGTTTGGGATGCTGGCCGCGGCCCGTCGCGCGCGGGCTCCGACGCGCGTATGTCTACCCGAGGCAACGACATCACGCTACCCTTGCCGATCGGGTCGGACATGCGACGCAGCCGCGCCGTCCGTGCCGCGCCCGCCACTCCGATGATGCCTCCGTCCGCACCGCCGTCTCCGCATCGCGCGCGCGTCGTCGCGCGCCGCCGCCTTCGTCGTGGGGAGGCCCGCCCGTGACCCGCTTGCGCGGCGAGTGCGTCGCCCCCGGCGTCGCCGTCGGTCCGGTGGTGCTGCGCGGATTCGACGCGCAGAAGACCTCGCGGCGCATCGCCGCCGACGAGGTCGAAGGCGAGCTCAACGCGCTGCGCGCCGCGCTCGACAAGAGCCGCGCGCAGATCGAGGAGATCAAGCAGAAGCAGGGCGGCGCGCTCGGCGATTCCGAGCTGCGCATCTTCGACGCGCACCTGTCGTACCTCGCCGACGCGATGTTCGTCACCGAGATCGAGTCGCAGGTGATCAAGGAGCGACTGCCGGTGCGCGAGGCCGTCCAGGTCGTGTTCGCCAAGTACGACCGCATCTTCCAGCTGGTCGAGAACGACCTCCTGCGCCGCCGCGCGAGCGATCTGCGCGACGTCGCCACGCGCTTGCTGCGCAACCTCGACGAGACGGCCGTGCGCGGCGGCGCGCCGACCAACGCGCCCTACATCCTGGTCGTGCGCCGGCTGACGACGGCCGACATGTTCAACGTCGCCAACGAGAAGGTCGAGGGCATCGTCGCCGAGGAAGGCGGCATGAACTCGCACGCGGCGATCCTGGCGCGCAGCATGGGCATCCCGACGGTGACCGGCATCCGCGGCCTGCCGAGCGACCTGCGCGACGGCGACCCCGTGGTGCTCGACGCGATCCACGGCGAGCTGGTCACGCGGCCCGCCGACACCGAGCTCGCCGACGCGACGGCGGCGGTGCAGCGCTGGAAGGCGAGCCTCTCCGAGCGCGCCGAGCCGTCCGAGGCCGCCGAGCACGCCACCCGCGACGGCGTCGCGGTGCGCATCCTCGGCTCGTGCGGCAGCGCCGGCGAGGCCGAGCTGGTGCGCTCGTTCGGCATGGCCGGCATCGGCGTGTTCCGCACCGAGCTGCAGTTCCTCACCGAGAAGATGCGGCCGACGGAGGACGCGCTGGTCGCCGCGTATCGCAAGGCCATCGAGTCGCAGCCAGGCAAGGACGTCGCCTTCCGCCTGCTCGACGTGATGGCGGCGGCGCGCGCGGCGGACGGCGCGTCGGCGGAGCGCAATCCGACGATGGGCCTGCGCGGCGTGCGCGGGCTGCTGCGCTCGCCCGACCTGATGCGCATGCAGCTGCGCGCGATCCTGCGCGCCGGCGCGGGCGTCGAGGGCATCGGCATCCTGGCGCCGTTCGTCACCGGCCTGCCGGACCTGCAGCGCGTCAAGGCCGCGCTGCTCGAGGAGCGCGTCGCGCTCAAGAAGGCGCGCACGCCCGTCGCCGAGGACGTGGCGCTGGCGCCGATCATCGAGGTGCCGGCGGCGGCGATGCAGCTCGGCGCGCTGCTCAACGAGAGCGACTTCGCCGTCGTCGCCGTCGACGACCTGCAGGCCCACATGCTCGCCGCCGATCGCGACAACGCCGACGTGCGCGAGTACCACGAGATGGCGCACCCGGCGGTGTTCGAACTGCTGGCGCGCATGGCCAAGGACGCCGAGCGCCGCGAGAAGCCGCTGGTGCTGTTCGGCGAGAGCGCCGCGGATCCCGTGCGCGTGCCGTTCTACCTCGGCGTCGGCTACCGCAGCTTCTCGATCGCGCCGGTGCGCCTGCGCGGGCTGCTCAAGGCGCTCGGCCGCTACTCGCTCGACGAGTGCCGCCGCATCGCCGCGCGCGTGCTCGAGGCGCCGCGCACGGTCGACGTGCAGAAGGTGCTGGTCAGCATCGAGACCGGCTGACCGGCTGCGCTGCGGCTGGCGCCGGCCTCAGCGGCCGCCGCCGGTCGCCGGCGACGCTTCGCCCGGCTCGCCGCCACCATCGCCGTCGCCCATCAGCTTCTCCAGCTCGTCCATCGGGTCGGCGACGCTCGGCTTCAGCGTGTCGACGAAGGCGTGGAACTCGACCTCGAGCTTGGCGAGGTCGACGCCCTTGAAGACCTTCTTCTGCACCGACTCCCAGTTGGTGTCGCGCGTGATCTCGGCGACGTACTGCGGGATCAGCTTGGCGTACTTGCCCTCGGCGCCGTGCAGCAGGAACTGGCAGAACGCCCAGCCCTGCGCGTAGCAGATGCTCGGGTTGCTGTAGTAGTCGCGCTGCAGCATGCCGAGGAACTCGGCGAGCGGCACCATCCGCGACTGCGCCTTGGCCGCCTTCAGGATGCGCAGGCGGCCGTCGAACATGCGGCCGAGGTCGGCCTTCTTGCCCTTCCCGTCGCGCGGCGCGGCCGTGTAGAAGTAGTCGCCCATGCCCTCGTTGATCCACGAGGGCAGGTCGACCTGGCTGACGACCATCCAGTGGTAGTACTGGTGCCAGCCCTCGTGCGCGGCGCAGCCGAGGATGTCCATCTTCATCATGTCCTCGAAGTCGCCGAGGCGCCGCGCGAGGCGGTCCTTGGCGGTCTCCGGGCCGGTCGCCGCGGCCTTGCCGGGCTCCTCGTCGCTCCACTTGCCGGTGTCGTAGCAGACCATCTCGCGGTCCGACGAGCTGTAGTAGGCGCCGGCGCCGGGCGGCGCGCCGTAGGCGTGGAACGCCTTCTCGTCGACGAACACCTTGATGGTCTGCAGCTTCACGCCACCGGTCTTGTCGGCCTTGAACATGCGCCGGTAGACGGCGTTCATGACCTCCATGTGCTCGCCGAGGCGCTTGGCCTTGTCGAGGCCGCACTGCGACTGGACGTGGTAGTTCTTCGTGTTGTGCACGACCCAGCCGGTCGGCACCTTGCCGGCGCTGGTCCAAGGGCCTGGCCGGATCGTGTCCTGGGCGACGAGCGGGACGAGGAGCGCGGCGAGGGCTGCGGCGCGCAGGAACGGGATCGGCATGGGCACGGTGGGCGGGTGGTGGCGGGTCGGGCGGGGCGGCGCACGACGCGCAGGTCGCCGCAAGGCTCCCGCGGCGCGCGCGGCGGCGCAAGTGGACGGTCCCCGGCGGCGTCTGTCGCGGTCAGCTCGCCGGCTTCGGGCAGGGCTTGCCGCCGAGCGCCCGGTGCGAGGGTCCGGTCGGCCGCAGCTCGCTGGCGTACAAGGCCAAGCCCGTGGGGGTGAAGGGCTTCTGGTTGAGCTGCTCGCCGAGCTTCGTCGCCGCGTCGGCGAGCGCGTAGACGCCAAAGCGCCCCCGCACGCGCCCCAGGGTGACGTGCGGGGTGAAGCCGCGCTTCTCGCGCTCGACGCCGAACTCGCCGCCGCGGGCGACCACCTCGTCGTGCAGCGCAGTCACCGCGTCGACGTCGCCGCCGAGGCCGGCCCAGACGACGCGCGGCTCGCCGCGCGCCGGGAAGCAGCCGAGTCCCTCGAGGTGCAGCGAGAGCGGCGGCAGCGTCAGCGAACGCACGAGGTCGGCGAAGTCCTTGGCGCGGTCGTCGGGGGCTTCACCGGCGAACGCCAGCGTCAGGTGCATCTGTTCGGGCGGCACCCACTTCACGTCGAAGCGCTCGCGCAGCGGCGCGGTGACCTTGGCGAGATGGTTGCGGACGGGCTCGGGCAGGTCGAGGGCGACGAAGCAGCGCACCCGCGGATGCTAGGAGGCCGCGCCGAGGAAGGCCACGCCGACCGGCGCGCGTCTTCGCGTCCGGGAACGCGCCGTCGATTCGCGGCGCAGCCACGCGCCGAGTCGGCGCGCGTTCCATGACGGCGACTCCGGGCGGCGGGAGCGCCATCGCGCGTGCTACAACCTGCGGATGACGACGACTCCGTGCTTCACCGTCGACGCGTTCGCCGACGCCCCGTTCCGCGGCAATCCTGCCGCCGTCTGCCTGCTCGCCGCGCCCAAGCCGGCGAAGTGGCTGCAGGCGGTCGCCGCCGAGCTCAACCTGTCCGAGACGGCGTTCGTCACGCCGAAGAAGGGCGGTTTCGGCCTGCGTTGGTTCACGCCCGTCTGCGAGGTCGACCTGTGCGGCCACGCCACGCTCGCGGCGGCGCACGTGCTGTGGAGCGAAGGCCTCGCGCCCGCCGGCGGCACGATCCGCTTCGCCACGCGCAGTGGCGCGTTGACGGCGACGCGCGCGGCCGACGGCCGCGTCGAGATCGACCTGCCGGCGGGGCCGCTGCGGCCGGCGAAGGCGCCGGCGGCGCTGGCCAAGGCGCTCGGCCAGAAGCCCGTCGACGTCTGCCGCGGCGGCGACGACCTGCTCGTGGCACTGCGCGACGAGCGCGCCGTGCGCGGCCTGTGCCCCGACCTCGCGGCGCTCGCGCGCCTGCCGTACCGCGGCGTCGTCGTCACCGCTCGCGCCACGCGCGGCGCCGACTTCGTCTCGCGCTGCTTCTACCCGGCGGTCGGCGTGCCCGAGGACCCGGTCACCGGCTCGGCGCACTGCGCGCTCGGCGTCTATTGGGCGGTCGAACTGGCGAAGACGACGCTGCGCGGCTTCCAGGCCTCGGCGCGCGGCGGCTACGTCGACGTCGCGCTGCTCGGCGATCGCGCGGTGCTGCGCGGCGGCGCGGTGACGGTGGTGCGCAGCGAGCTGCTCGCCTGACGGGCGGCGGCGTCCGCGCCGGTCACTGCAGCTGGCGGAAGTTGCCGCCGGTCGTCTCGGCGATCTTCTGCAGCTGGTCGCGGAACCAGTCGCTGTCCGTGTACGCGACCGTGTGCACCGTCACCATGTGGAAGCGGTTGAGGTCGGCGAGGTGGCGCGTGACGCGGTTCCAGTGCACGTACAGGCCGGTGTCCGGCTCGCCGCTGGAGAGCAGGTAGGCGGTGTCGAGCGTCGGGTCGGCGACGACGGCGACGAGCGCCTGCCAGATGTCCTTCTCGCGGCCCTCGCACGGCGTCGCCGCGAACGCGAGCGCCTGCTTGCGCGACTTCGCCGTCAGCTTCGTCGCCTTCTTCTCGAGCGGCCGGACCGTCGTGTCGTAGAGGAAGACGTTGAAGGCGATCTTCTCGTCGAGCTTCTGCAGGACCTGCGTCAGTTCGTCCTGCGCCGCCTCCTGCTTGCTGGTCTTCTTCGACGTCAGTTGGGCCTTCATCATCACCGACTTGTCGATCAGGAAGGCGACGTGGTCGCTGTCGACCGGCACGCCGTTGTAGGCGACGGTGCCGACGTCGCGCTTGGCGACGCCGCGCTTGTCGGGGAACGCGAAGGTCGCGCGGTTGTCGGCCCACCACTTCTCCCAGACGTCGACCTGCTGGATCGGCTGGCCGGTCAGTTCCTGCAGCTCCTTCTGCGCGCGCACGCCGACGACCGGACGGGCGTCGCGCAGCGCCGCGATCAGGCCGTCGACCGAGGACTTGGTCTTGACGCCGCCGAGCAGCTGCACGGCCTGCATGCGCGGCCGCCAGTCGGGGTCCTTCAGGGCCGCGAGGCAGGTCGGCTCGAGGTCGTCGCCGAGCAGGTCCTTGCCCGCGCCGAGCAGGGCGCAGCGCACGCCGCCGCTCTTGTCCTGGGCGATCGCCGCCTTGTACTGCAGCTGGTGCGCGGAGCCGATGCGCGCCATCGCCTCGATGGCGTTGGCGCGGATGTAGTCGTCCTTGTCCTTGGCGCGCAGGGCGAGCGCCGCCACGGCCGGCTCGAACTTCAGCAGGCCGAGCGCGCGCGCCGCGTGCTGCACGATCACGTCGTCCTTCGCCGTCAGCGCCTTCTGCAGCGTCGCGCCGAAGCCGGTCTCGCCGTAGACGCCGAGCAGCTCGGCGCACCATGCGCGCACGAACGCGTCCTTGCCGGTCTTGAGCTCGTGTTCGACACGGCGGCGCGCGTAGTGGTCGGTGATCTGCGTCAGCCGGTCCCAGCAGATGTCGCGGTAGTGCCCGGGCGACAGGTGGAGGTGCGTGCGGCGCTCCGTCAGCTGCATGACCTCGAGCAGCGCCTCGACGCCGGGCACGTCGTTGGCCTTGAGGCACAGGTCGGCGCCGTCGTTGACCTGCTGCTCGGTGCGCTCGCCGAGCAGGCGGCGCGCCTGCTCGAGCGACGGCGACGGTCTGCCCTGGGCGGTGACGGCGGCGGCGAACAGCGTGGCGACGAGGGCGAGGCGGCGCATGGCGGGCAAGCTACCCCCTCGGTGTCGGCGCGATGGCTGGCGCGAATGCAGAGCGCGTGATTTTCGTCCGGCAAGCGCGCCCGCAGACGCCGGGGAATCGGTGGATGCGCCCTGGCCTTCGGGTGGCGTCGGCGGGCGAAGGGCGCGTGCCCGGCGTCGCGCGCTCCCGCAGCGCCGGCGCCTAACCGCGTTCGCCGTGCCAGCCCGCCGTCAGGTCCATCCACAGCGCGAGACCCTGCCACGGCGCGAACGGCGCGTAGCGACGAGCGATCGCGCGGTCGCTCGGCGGCGCGCGACGGCCGTCCATTTCCTTGAGCGTCGCGCGGCACCAGCTGTCGAGCGCGAGCCGGTCGTAGTGGCCGAGCAGCCGCAGCGCCTGGCCGGCGGCGTACGGACCGAAGCCGCGCAGCGCGGTGAGCCGATCCCACAGTTCGTCGGACGACTGCGGCGCCTGGAACTGCGCGTCGGCCAGCGCGCCGTTGACGTAGCCGTCCGCCAGCGCCACCGCCGACGCGGCGCGGTAGCCCGCGCGCACGACGTCGCGGTAGAACGCGGCGTCGCGCCGGCATTGCGCTGGCGACGGGAAGGCGCGCGCGCCGCTCGGCGCGACCCGCCCGGCCGCGGCGACGAGGTTGCGGGTCATCGCTTCCGTCCCCGACCACGTCGTGTTGGTCGTGAACAGCAGCTTCATCAGGTCCTCGAACACGCTCGCCGAGCGGAACACGCGACCCGCGCCGCGGCGCGCGACCCAGCGCAGGCGCGGCTCCTGCGCGCAGCGCGCGTGGAACGCCGACAGGTCGTCGTCGAGCCGCAGCATGTGGCGGACCTGCGCCGCGAGCGCCTTGGCCTGCGCGCTGCCAAGCCCGCGATGGCTCGCAAGCCGCAGGCGCAGCCGCGTCGGCGCGGCCTGCGTCAGCTCGGCGTCGACCGCGACTTCGCCCAGTCGCAGCGCCGTGCGCAGCGTGGCGGTCGCTTCGTCGTAGGCGTGCGGCGCGAGGTAGACCCAGCCGTGGCCGTGCAGCGCCAACTGCAGGTCGAACGGCGGGGCGACGGGGATCGCGAGGGTGCGCGTCGGCATCGGCGGCGGCAGAGCCTAGTCGCGTGCCGGGGCGGTATGGATCGTCGCCACGAAGTTCGCGTCGGCTCGTGTCGCTTGGCGCCCCGCCGCGCCGCGATCAGCTCTCAGCCCTGCGCCGTCGTTCCCGCGGCGTGCTCCCGATCCCAGGCCTCGAGCTGCTGCTCCGCCTCGGCCGCCTCGGCGGTCTTCGCCGCGAAGCCCTGGATGTCGCCCCCGCGCTGCAGATCGCGGCCTTCTTCCAGGAGGCGCAGCCACGCCTGTTCCAGGCGACGGCGTTCTTGCTGCAGACGGCGACGGCGGAGCCAGGCGAACATGCGGCTGCACTTCGCCGGCCTCGGCCCAGCGGATGCACGCCGGTGCATCCGCCCCGGGCCTGCGGCGAAACGCTCGCCATGCCCGACGAACGCGGCCCCGCTTGGGCCAAGCCCGTGCTGCTCGCCGCCGCTGCCTACAACGTGCTGTTCGGCGCGTTCGCCGTGCTGTTCCCGATGGCATGGTTCGAATGGGGCGGCATGCCGGCCCCGAACATGCCGTCGCTGTGGCAGTGCATCGGCATGATCGTCGGCGTCTACGGCGTCGGCTACGGCATCGCCGCCTTCGCGCCGCTGCGCCACTGGCCCATCGTGCTGGTCGGCCTGCTCGGCAAGGTCTTCGGCCCGATCGGCTTCCTCGACGCCGCCATCCGCGGCGAGATCCCGTGGCGCTGCGGCTGGCTGATCGTCACCAACGACCTGATCTGGTGGCTGCCGTTCACGGCGCTGCTGCTGGCGGCGCGCCGCGCGCACCGGAGCCGGCTGGCGTGAGCGAATGGCTGCAGGCGCTGCCGTGGCCGGCGCTCGCCATCGCGCACGCCGTCGTCACGCTCTACCTGTGCGGCCTGATCTGGACGATCCAGGTCGTGCACTACCCGCTGTTCCTCGCCGTCGGGCAGGCGCAGTTCGCCGCGTACGAACGCGCGCACTGCCGCCGCATCGGCGCGATCGTTATGGTCCCGATGCTCGTCGAGGTCGCGCTCGTCGGCCTCGTGTGGCTGCGCGCGCCGACCGCGCACGCGGCGACCGCGACGTTCGGCGCGGTCCTGCTGGCGGTGGTCTGGGCCTCGACGTTCTTCGTGCAGGTGCCGTGCCACCATCGGCTCGAACAGGGCTTCGACGTCGCCGCGATCCGCCGCCTCGTCGCCAGCAACTGGCTGCGCACGCTGGCGTGGAGCGGCCGCGGCGCCTGCGCGGCGGCGCTGCTCTGGCCGCATGCTGCGTGAGGGCCGCGCGCGGCGGACGCTGCGGTTTTCTCCGGTGGCGCCGACTCCTAGCCTGCGCGCGTGCCGCCCGCCGTCTTCGATCCGCGCGCCTTCCCGTTCGTGCTGACGCTGCAGGCGGCGTGGCGCGGCATCCGCGCCGAGATGCTGGCGTTGCCGCCGGCGTGCTTCCCCGACGCGCCGGATGCGCTGAGCCTGCCGACCGCCGACTACGACGAGCGGGGCTGGACGTACTGCCCGCTGGTCGGCGACGCGCCGGCCGCCGCCGCCAACCGCGCGCGCTGTCCGCGCACCGCGGCGGCGCTCGCCGCCGTGCCGGGCCTCGTCAACGCCGGCTTCTCGCGCTTCGCGCCGGGCACGCGCCTCGATCGCCATGCCGGCGAGTTGCGCTCGGTGCTGCGCTGCCACCTGCCGCTCGCGGTGCCGGCGGGCGACCTCGCGCTCGAACTCGACGGCGTCGCGCTGCGCTGGCGCGAAGGCGAGTGCCTCGTGTTCGACGACACGGTCGCGCACACGGCCTGGAACCTCGGCGACGGCGATCGCACCGTGCTGCTGGTGACGTTCGCCCGGCCGTGAGCGGGCCGGTCGCCTCGCGGCTGCCGCGGCCGCGCGCCGGCGGATAGGCTGCGCGCCCGCCATGACGCTCCGCCTGCTCGCCGCCGCGCTGTTCGCCACCGTCGCCGTCGCGGCGCAGCAGGCTCCGGCCTGGAAGCTGCCCAAGCACGGCGCCGCCGAGTACCGGCGCACGTACACGGCGGCCAGCGACGTCGCCGCCAAGGCCGCCGAAGCGCAGCAACTCGACGCCAAGGGCAAGGTCCCGGACGAGCTGCTGCCGGATCTGCTGCCCGCGCCGTGGATCTGCCAGGGCGAACTCACCGACGACCAGCTGGCGATCGGCGACAAGCCGCGCGATCTGCGCGACGTGCTGCGCTTCGTCGCCAGCGACCTGCGCCTCGACGGCGCGGTCAAGCTGCGCGCGCACCGCATCGTGCCGTTCGGCGATCTCGTGATGACCGGCAAGGTCGAGCCGATGGCCGCCGACGGCACGCAGTCGCTGACGCTCGCGGTCGCGACCGAGGATCCCGAGGTGCTCCCCGGCGAGTCCAAGGCGACGATGGCGAAGTTCGTGCGGGCGCTGTGCAAGCACCCGGCCAAGGGCGAGCTGCGCCTGCGGCGGACGTTCGACGCGCAGCGCGGGGCGCTCGGCAGCTGGCAGGGCGAGCTCGCGCTCGTGTTCGAGGAGAGCAAGGGCGCGTGGCGCAAGCTCGTCGTCCGCGACGGCTACGAGCTCGTCGCCGTGCACGAGAACCAGGACGCGGCGTTCCGCGGCGCCGTGGCGCAGGCGATCCGCGAGGGCGCCAAGTGGCTGCTGCGCGACCTGGAGAAGCTCGACCGCGGGCACCTGCAGGACCGCGACGACAAGTCGACGACCTACGGCGCCGGCCGCATCGCGCTCGCGCTGCTGACGCTGCTGCACGCCGAGATCCCGGCGAGCGACCCGGTGCTCATGGCCGGATTCGCCGAGCTGAAGAAGCGCGTGCTCGTCGACACCTACTCGCTGTCGGTCGCGTTGATGGCGCTCGCCGAGAGCTACACGCCGCCGGGCGAAGCCGACCTGCTGCGCAGCGGCACGCTGACGGCGCCGAAGCCGCGCGTGCTGTCGGCCGACGACAAGAAGATCGCCGGCGAGTGGCTGGCGGCGCTGCTGAAGAACATCGACACGCGCCACAAGCCCGACCGCAAGCTCGCGTTCAACTACACGGCCGGGCCGCGCTTCGACAACTCGCTGAACCAGTACGGCCTGCTCGGCCTCTACGCCGCGTCGCTGTGCGCGCTCGACGTGCCCGCGACGGCGTGGGCGGCGGCGGCCGAGCACCAGCTGCAGCAGCAGTGCGACGCCTTCGGTCGGACCGCCGTGCCGCAGCTCGTGCGCTACGCCGACCGCGCGGCGCAGGCGCGCGGCGAGGCGCCGAAGCAGAAGCCCGGAACCGGCGCGCCGGCGCCGGTCCGCGGCTACTGCTACCGCGAGCCGACGAACCCGGCGTACGGCTCGATGACCGCCGCCGGCGTCGGCAGCCTGCTGGTCAGCCGCTTCGGCCTGCTGCGCACCGGCCAGGCCAAGTCCGACGTGCTGCCCAAGGTCGACGCGGGCATCGCCAGCGGCTTCGCGTGGCTCGGCGAGGAGTTCAGCGTGCGCAGCAACCCGGGCTTCGTCGAGAAGGGCGACGACAGCTACTACTACTACCTCTACGGCCTCGAACGGACGTGCGAGCTCGCCGGCGTGGCGCTGCTGCACGATCGCGATTGGTACTACGAAGGCGCGCTGCAGCTGCTCGCCCTGCAGAACCGCAACGGCAGCTGGCCGGTCGAACGGCGTGGCCGCAACATCCTCGAGGCGACGTGCTTCGCGGTGCTGTTCCTGAAGAAGGCGGCGCTGCCGCCGACGACCGGCGGATGACCGCGCCGGCGCCATTCCGCCCGCTCGCGCTCGGCAAGGTCGCGGTCGGCATGCCGGCGGTGCAGGCCGCGCTCAGCGGCTACTCCGACCTCGCCATGCGCACCGTCGCGCGCGAGCACGGGGCGCCCTACGCGCTCAACGAAGTCGTGCTCGACGAGTTGGTGCTGCAGAAAGGCAAGCTGCAGCGGCGCATCCTGTCGTTGCCCGAGCACGACCATCCGGTCGGCGGCCAGCTGATGGGCAGCGACCCGCAGCGCTTCGGCGCCGCGGCACGCGAGATGGTCCATGCCGGCTACGACGTCGTCGACGTCAACTTCGGCTGCCCGGTCAACAAGGTGCTCGGTCGCCGCCGCGGCGGCTGGTTGCTGCAGGACCCCGACACCGCGCTGGCGATGGTCGACGCCGTGCTGCAGGCGGTCGCCGGCGACGCGCCGGTGACGGTCAAGATGCGCCGTGGCTCCGACGACTCGCCCGACGCCGAGCGGCGCTTCTGGACGATCCTCGAGGGCGCGATCGCGCGCGGCATCACGGCGGCGACCGTGCACCCGCGCACCGTCGCGCAGAAGTACGTCGGGCCGAGCCGCTGGGAGTTCTTGGCGAACGTGAAGCGCCACGTCGGCGCCTTCCCGATCCTCGGCAGCGGCGACCTGTTCTCGCCGTTCGACGTCGTCGCGATGCTGCGCCAGACCGGCGTCGATGGCGTGACGGTGGCGCGCGGCTGCATCGGCAACCCGTTCGTGTTCGGGCAGATCGCCGACCTGCTGGCGGGCCGGCCGGCGCAGCGGCCGACGATGGCCAGCACGCGCGCTTCGCTGGCGCGGCACTGGCAGCTCGCCGTGCCGTTCTACGGCGACGAGCGGCGCGCGCTGCCGCACGCGCGCATGCACTGCATCAAGTACGGCCAGTACCACCGCGAGCCGCTGTGGGCGCGCGAGCGGCTGGTGACGATGCGCGGGCCCGAGCACTGGGCGCCGCTCGTCGACGAGGTGTTCGCCGATCGCTTCGACGAAGGGCGCGCGATGGAGCTGCGCCCCGAGGACGCGGTCGTGCCCGCGCTGCAGTCGTGCAGCGAGTGAGCGCGCGTCGCTAGACTGCGGCGATGGAGCCGAAGTCCGCCCCGTCGTCGCCGTCGCTGCTGTCCTCTGCGTTCGCCACCGCGCTCGTGGCGCTGCTCGCCGCCTGCGCCACCGGTCCGTCCGGCGGCCCGACGCCGGGCGCGCAGGGCTTCGACGGCGACATCGGCGGTTGGCGTGCGGCGAGCACCGGCGGCAGCGGCGCGGATGCGACGTGGATGGCCGTGTTCGACGCGCGCGCGATCTCCGCGCCCAAGGTGATGGCGATGACGACGGCCAGCGCCGGCGGCGAAGACCGCTTCAACCTGTTCTGGGCGCCCGAGCCCGCGCTCGCCGACGGCCGCGTGTCCGTCGCCGTGCGCGCCGACGGCGGCGAGGTCGACCAGGGCGGCGGCCCGATGTGGCGCGTGCAGGACGCCGACAACTACTACGTCTGCCGCTTCAACCCGCTCGAGTCGAACTTCCGCGTCTACGTCGTGCAGGACGGCGTGCGCCGGCAGCTCGGCACCACGCTGGTGATCACCAAGCCCGGCGACTTCCACCGCGTCGCCGTCACCTTCGACGGCGACCGCATCACCTGCGCGCTCAACGGCGCCGTGCTGCTCGACGTGCGCGACGCGACGATCGGCAAGGCCGGCGGGGTGGGGCTGTGGACGAAGGCGGACGCGCGGACGTCGTTCGACGACTTCGTGGTCGTGGCGAAGTAGCCGGGTCCGCGTCGGGCGGCCGCGCGCCTACGCCGGCGCGCCGCGTTCGAGGCACTTGGCGAACGTCGCGTGGTCGACGTTCGACCCGCACACGAGCACGCCGATGCGCTTGCCGGCGAGCTGGTCGCGCAGCTGCAGCATGCCGGCGAGCGCGGCGGCGCCGCCCGGTTCGACGGCGAGCTTGGCGTCGGCGAACAGCAGCCACATGGCGCGGCAGATGGCGTCGTCGTCGACGCGCACGAGGCCGTCGAGCAGCCCGCGGCACAGGCCGTAGGAGTACGGCATCGCGGTGGGCGCGCCGAGGCTGTCGGCGATCGTGCGCACGGCGTCGATGCGCTGCGGTTCGCCGGCGGCGAAGCTGCGGTGCATGGTGTCCGCGCCCTCGGGCTCGACGCCGTAGACCTTGCAGCGCGGCTGGAAGTGCTTGACCGCGCTGGCGACGCCGGCGGCGAAGCCGCCACCGCCGATGGCGACGAACAGCGCGTCGAGCTGGCCGGTCTGGATCAGGAACTCCATGCCGAGCGTCGCGGCGCCGAGCGCCATCGCTTCGCTCTCGAACGGCGGCAGGTAGG
>JBEITC010000046.1:0-14363 GCA_040375075.1 Planctomycetota bacterium
GGAGCCGCGATGAACGCGATCGGCGGCCGCGGCCCGTTCGGCCTGACGTTGCGCCGGTGCCTCGCCGTGGCGACGCCGGCGACGGCGCTCGGCGTCGCCGGCGCGCTGCTGCTGCAGCGTCTTTGGCGCGACGAAGCGGCGGTCGAAGCAGCGCCCGGCGCGGCGTCGCCGTTGCTGGCGCTGCCGCTGTGCGCCGCCGCGTTCGCCGCGGTCCTGGCCGCCGTGCGCTTCTGGCCGGCCTTCGGCCGCGGCCGCCCCGGCCGTGATTGGATCGATCGGTTGCAGCGCGGCGGCCTCGGCGGCTGCGGCAGCGCGCTGGGCGGCGCGCTGCTGGCCTACGCGCTCTTGGCGGCCCCGGTGCTGCTGGCGCTGCCGCCCTGGCTCGGCGCGCCCGCGCAGGCGTTTGCCATTCATCCGCTGCAACCGGCGGGCAGCGGCCTGCTCGCCGCCGCGGCGCCGCAGCTCGAACTGCGCTGTTCCGGCACGGAGGCGGTGCGCGAACTGCGGCTGCGGCCGCTGGTCGGCATGCCGGCCGGGGACTGGCAGGGCGCGGTCGTGCGCGCGTTCGCCGACGGCGAACCGCTGCCGCCGCTGCCGGCAGCCTTCGGCGACAACCGCCAACCCGTGCGCGTCGCCTTCCCGCCGCGCCAGGTCCGCGCCTTCACGCTCGTCTACGAATCCGGCACCGTGCCGCTCGGCTTCGATGCCAGCGACGCCGAAGCCATCGGCATCGCGCCGCAGCCGCGCTGGGGCAACGCGCTCGCCGCGCTGCTCGGCACCGCTGCGCCGGCGTTTGTCGCGTTGGCGCTCGGCGCGCTCGTCGGCCAACTCGCGCGGCCAGCCACGGCGCTGGCCTCCGCCGCCGCCGCGTTGTTCCTCGGCACCATCGGCGGCCAAGGCCCGTTCCTGCCCGCGGTGCTCGCCGTGCTGCGCGGCGAGTGGCTGGCGACCGCAGCGGTTTTCCGCGCCGGCGCGCCTTCCCTCGCCCTGGGGGCCGCGGCCATGATCGCGGCGATGTTCCTGCGCGCGAAGGTGCGGCGATGACCGCCAGCGTCCTCGGCACGGCCCTTGCGGTCGCCGGACTGGCTGGCGCGGCCGCGCTCGCTGCGCCGACGCCGGCCGACGTCGCGACGTTCGCGCAGTGGGCGGCGCGCCCGGCCGCGCTGCCGTTCGCGTGGCGCGGCGTGCGCGCGGCGGAGCGCCACGGCGACCCGGTCGAAGCCTTCGTGCGCGCCCGCAGCCTGATGCGCCTGCTGCCGCAGTGGGCCGACGGCTTCGCGGCCTTTGCCTATCGCTACGCGCTCGCGGCCGACCTCGCCGAGGTGGCCCCAGCCGAGCGCGCCGACCGGGCCCGCGCGCGCCTGCTGCTGGCGATCGCGTGGATGGACGCCGCCCGCGCCGACGCCGGCCGGCACGAGCCCTCGCTGCTGCAAGCCATGGCCTTCCTGCCCGAAGTCGCGGCGCGCGGCGAGCCCGGGCTGGCCGCCGCCATGCGTGCCGAGGGCGGTCCGGCAGCGCTCGCCGATCGCTGGCTCGCCATCGCCGAGGCGCGCTTCCCGTCCCCGGAGGCACGCGAACAGCGCACGTTCTACGCCGTACGGCTGGCGGCCGGCCTGCTGGCGGCCGGCGACCGCGACGCCGCGATGGCGGTCCTGCAGACCGCGAGCGACCGCAGCCGCGCCGTCCGCGACCAGCAACTGGCCGCGGCCTGGCGCGCGCACGTCGACCTCGCGATCCGTGCGCTGCGCGGCGAACCCGGCGTCGATCTGGGCCCGGTGCTCGCCGACCCGCGCTTCGCCGACCTTCACCCCCACCTGCGCTGAGCGACCAGCCGTGTTCGACCAGATCGTCGCCCTGATCGCGCAGTATCCGTACGTGTCGGTCGCGACGCTGTTCGTGCTGTGCGGGCTCGGCCTGCCGCTGCCTGAAGAGATCATCCTGCTGGCCGCCGGCTACGTCTGCGCCAAGTTCCCCGAGCACGCCGAACTGCCGTTGATGATGGCGTGGAGCGCTGGCGCCATCCTGACCGGCGACCTGCTGCCGTACCTGCTCGGCCGCATCTTCGGCGTGCGCCTGCTGCGCCTGCGCTGGCTGCGCTACGTCGTGACCCGCCAGCGACTTGCCCGCTTCGACCGCTGGTTCCGCCGCCGCGGCGACTGGGTGGTGTTCATCGCCCGCTTCATCCCGGGCATCCGCGTCGTCGCCTTCTTCACCGGCGGCACGATGAAGATGCCGTGGCAGCGCTTCCTCTTCCTCGACGCGCTCGGCATCGCCATGTCGGTGCCGCTGCTGTCGTGGCTCGGCTTCCACAGCGCCGCGATGATCGAGGAAGTCATCGCGACCGTGAAGAAGGTCGAGCGCGGCATCCTCTGGACCGCACTCGGCGGCGGCGCGACCGTGGCGCTGGTCTGGTGGCTGCGCACCCGCAGCCGCCAGCGCCTGCTGCGCCTGACGCGGCCGACCGAGGCGATCGTGCGGCCGCAGCGCGCCAACGGGGACGACGCCCCGCCGACCGCCGGCGAACCACCGCTGGCGCCCTGAGCCAAAGCCATCGCGGCGCCCAGGTCGCGCTTGCCCCAGCCGTAGGGGCGCGGCTACCTTCGTCGCCCGACAATTGGCGCCTGGCCCCAATGGGCCGGCGAAACGCTCTCCATGTACGCCCTCTGGAACATCATTTCCCTGGTCATTGCCGTCGCCGGCATGCTCTACGCCTTCAGCCTCTTCCAGCAGATCATGCGGAAGGACGCTGGTGACGAGAAGATGCAGAAGATCGCGCGGGCCGTCCAAGAGGGCGGTCGCGCCTTCCTGCACGCCGAATACAAGTGGCTGGCCGTCTTCGTCGTCGTCGTCTTCGCCGCCCTCTGCATGGGGCCTGACGACGGCAAGACCCAGTTCCTCGGCTGGAAGACGGGCGTCGCGTTCTTGATGGGTTCGGTCGCTTCGGCGGCCGCCGGCTACTTCGGCATGCACTGCGCCACGCGCGCAGCCGTGCGCACGACGCAAGCCGCCAAGACCAGCCTCGGCGGCGCGCTCGACGTCGCCTTCAAGTCGGGCACGGTCATGGGCATGACGGTCGTCGGCGTCGGCCTGCTCGGCATCACGACCCTGATGCTCGCCTACCAGCAGGACGGCGTGAACTTCGTCAACTACGTGCTGGGCTTCAGCTTCGGCGCGTCCTCGATCGCGCTGTTCGCGCGCGTCGGCGGCGGCATCTACACCAAGGCCGCCGACGTCGGCGGCGACCTGGTCGGCAAGGTCGAGGCCGGCATCCCCGAGGACGACCCGCGCAACCCGGCGGTCATCGCTGACAACGTCGGTGACAACGTCGGCGACGTCGCCGGCATGGGCGCCGACCTGTTCGAGAGCTACGTCGGCGCGATCCTCTCGACGGCGATCATCGGCTGGTCGCTGGTCAACCCGGCCGCCGCGGACAAGGGCGCCGAGTTGTCGGCCCTGCTGATGTACCCGGTCGTGCTGTCGGCCGTTGGCGTCGTCGCCAGCTTCCTCGGCACGTTCCGCGTCAAGGCCGACGACGAGAGCAAGCTGTCGTCGGCGCTGTTCGGCGGCCTGATCGCCGCGTCGGTGTTCCTCGTGCTCGGCGGCGCCGTCGTCACCATGGTGATGAAGCCGGCCCCGCTGTTCGCCGAGGGCAGTGCCAACGTCGTGCCGCACTGGAACGTCTACTGGGCGATGGTCGTCGGCCTCGTCGTCGGCGTCATCATCGGCAAGGTCACCGAGTACTACACCTCGGAGAAGATGGCCCCGGCGCAGACGATCGCGCAGCAGTCGCAGACGGGTGCTGCGACCAACATCATCTACGGCCTCGCCACCGGCATGGCCTCGACCTGGATCCCGACGGTCCTGCTGGCGCTGGCGATCTTCCTCTGCAACGACCTCGCCGGCATGTACGGCATCTGCATCGCGGCCGTCGGCATGCTGAGCACGCTCGGCATCTCGCTGGGCGTCGACGCCTACGGCCCGGTCGCCGACAACGCCGGCGGCCTCGCCGAGATGTCGCACCAGCCGCCGGAAGTGCGCAAGCGCACCGACTCGCTCGACGCCACGGGCAACACCACGGCGGCGATCGGCAAGGGCTTCGCGATCGGCTCGGCGGCGCTCACCGCGCTCGCCCTGTTCTCCGCGTACAAGGTCGCGGCCAAGGTCGATCTCGGCCTCGACAACGCGAACGTCGTCATGGGCCTGCTGGTCGGCGCCATGCTGCCGTTCGTCTTCAGCTCGATGGCGATGAAGGCCGTCGGCAAGGCCGCCAACGCGATGGTCGAGGAAGTGCGCCGCCAGTTCCGCACCATCCCCGGCCTCAAGGAAGGCACCGGCGGCGAGGCTGACTACGCCCGCTGCGTCGCGATCTCGACCGAGGGCGCGCTGCGCGAGATGGTCGTCCCCGGCCTGCTCGCCGTCGTCGCGCCGGTCGCGATGGGCATGATCTTCGGTCGTGCCGCTGTCGGCGGCCTGCTCGCCGGCTCGACCGCGTCCGGCGTCATGATGGCGCTGTTCATGGCCAACGCCGGCGGTGCCTGGGACAACGCCAAGAAGTACATCGAGGCTGGCCACCTGGGCGGCAAGGGCAGCGACACGCACAAGGCCGCGGTCACCGGCGACACGGTCGGCGACCCGTTCAAGGACACGGCCGGCCCGTCGATCAACATCCTGATGAAGCTGATGACGATCGCCGCGCTGATCGCGCTGCCGCTGTTCAAGTAATGCTGGCGTCGGCCTGAGCCGACTTGCCGGGCCCGCAAGCCCGGCCCACCGGACCCCGCCCCCGCGCCCGCCGCGGTGGCGGGGTCCGGTCGTTTCCGGCGGAACGCGCCGCACGCCGCCTCGGGCGACCCGTGCCGGCCAGGGCTTTCGGCGTCGCGCGCCGGACGGGGCTTCTGCCCTGCGCCCCCGCCGCTATCCTCGACGTTCTTCCGTGGCCTCCAAACCGACCTCCAAGACCGATCCGTTGACTGCTCCCGCCCGCGCCGCCGCCCGTCCCCACCGCGTTCCCGATGCGGCCACCCGCGACCTCGCGCTGCGCATCGCGCAGATGCTCGACGAACGGCAAGCCAAGGACATCGTCGTCCTCGACGTGTCGGGTCCGCTGGTCATCGCCGACTTCTTCGTGATCGCCACGGTGACGAGCACCCGCCAAGGCCAGGCGCTGGCCAAGGATCTCGACGTCGAGCACAAGGCGCTGCGCGGCAAGCGGCGCAACAACACCGGCGGCTTGGAGACCGACGAGAGCAACTGGGTGCTGCTCGACTTCGACGACATCGTCGTGCACCTGTTCCTGCCCGAGGCACGCGCGTACTACGACCTCGAGACGATGTGGGCCGACGCGCCGCACGTGCCGTTCACGCCCGCGCCGAAGCCGGTCGCCGCGCCGACCGAGATCCGCCAGCCGACGCTGGACGGGTTCGGCGCGTTCCAGCCCGGCGCCGAGAGCGCCGACGCGACGAAGGACGACGCCTGAGCCGCACGGGCGCGCGGCCGAAGCAGGCGGCCGGCGTCTCGAGGGGGCCCTGGGGGCCAAACCCATCGCCGGCTAGACGGCTAGAGCCGACGGCGGCCAGGGCCAACCGGTAGCAGCTGAGGCCTGCAGATTGCTGCGGCCAACCGGCGCGAGGCGCCAGGCTGGCGGGCGCCGCCAAGGTGGCGGCGAAAACACTGCGACGACCCAGCCGGGACGACCCAGCCGGGACGACCCAGCTGCGACGACCCAGCTGCGACGACTCAGATCTCCAGCTTCGTCGGGCCGGTCTGCTCCTCGTCGGGCACCAGCTCGATCAGACCGCGCTTCAACTCCTCGGCCGCGATCTTGATGTAGTTGCGCTCGCGGGTCTCGAACAACGGACGCTGGCCGCGAACGAGTTCGCGGACGCGCTTCTGCAACAAGGTGGTGAGGCGGAACGAACCGCCGACCTGCTTGACGAGCTCCTGGGGGAGGCTCTGGTCCATGGGGTGGCTGCTGCTGCTGCGGGTAGGGGGCCGAAAGGGCGGAGGAGTCTAGGCACCCCCCCCCACCCGGCGCAATCCCCGAGCCGCCCCGGGCTCAGAGGTCGCGGGCGTCGATGACCACCTGGGCGTCGCTCCAGGCGCGCTGGCCGCGGTTGTTCGTGCTGGCCACGATCAGGTGGAACAGGGTCTGGCGGCCGTTGGACGGGCCGACGATCTGGACCTCCAGGCCGTGCGGGAAGCCGCCACCGGACGCGCTCATCACCGAGTACCGGCTGACGCCCTGGCTGGTCGGTCCGTAGTTGGTGACGACCGAGTGGTAACGGTAGCTGAGCAGGCCGCGCAGCACGCCTTCGGACGGCACGATCGCCCACCCGCCGCGTCCGTCCGTCGGCGAAGCGGAGACGCCGCCGGTCGACGTGATGCCCTGCAGCGCGCCGGCCGCCGACGGCAGCGCGCCACGGCGCCACACGACGTAGCTGCGCGCATGGCTGACGCCGGTGGCGTCCGGCGTGCCGTCGCGCAGGTGCGCCAGCACTTCGGCGCGGTCGCCGGTGTCGGCGATGCGGCCGATCGACTCGGCGCTGACCAACGGCTCGCTCTCGAAGCGCACGAGGTTGAGTCCGACCGAGGACCCTGGCGTCGGACCGTCGCCCTCGACGGTCAGGTAGTAGTAGTTCCAGCGGTAGACGTCGACGAGGTACTCGTCGCCGCTGGTGCACTCGAAGCGGTCCGTCCACGCGAGTCGCGCGAAGAACAGCGAGTTGCCGGTGATCTCGTCGCCGGCAGTGTCCGCGCGGACCGAGAGGTCCGAGCGGATCGTCGGCAGGCGCGTGCCGGCGAGCGGCGGCGGCTGGCCGTCGAGGTCGACGAGCGCGAGGTTGGCCTCGCCCTCGGCGTCGTCGCCGAACAGGCGCACCGACGACACGAGCTCGCCGCGGACCTGGTCGATGATGTCCTGGGTCAGCTCGGTCGCGCGATTGATGCGGTTGGCGTACTGCTGCGCGTCGCCGCCCTGCGTCGACAAGGTGGCGAGCGAGTAGATCAGCATGCCGAGCAGGCCGGCCACGACGACCAGCTCGACGATGGTGAAGCCGCCTTGGCGCGCGTCGTGTCGGGATTGCATGGTCGGCATCAGCGTTGGATGAACAGGCGGGTCTGGTGGTACGCGTAGTGCAGCGCGTCCGTGTTGCGGAAGCACTCGAGTCGCAGGATGTACGTGCCCTCGGGGAAGTCGCCGCTGACGTCCCAGGCGTAGCTGCTGGCGTTGCCCGCCAGCAGGTACGTCGCGGCCGACTTGACGCCCGGCGTCGCCGTCGACTCGTCGAGCACGTGGCGCCAGGTCGTGCCGCCGTCGCGCGAGTACTTGAGCACGTAACGCAGCTCGGACGTCGACTCGTTGAACGATCCGACCGTCGCGTAGGCCCGGCCGTCCCAGCGCCGCCACTCCTGGTCCCACTCGATGTCGATCGTCGACGGATCGTCGAGTTCGCTGACCGCGGTCGGCTCTTCGATCTCGACGCGCGGCAGCTGCATGATGCGCAGCGAGTTGTTGGTCGGACCGGCCTCGTGCCGCGTGTGCACGAGGCTCAACAGGCTCCACTGGTTGAGGAAGGTGTCGCCGCCGGTGACCGTGCGGTCGAGGGCGTTGACGACGACGTACGCGGCCTCCGAGCTGCCGGAGTTGGTCAGCTTGATCGCGCCCGAGGCCGTGCCCGCGCCGTGCGTGTAGAAGGTCTCGAACAGGCTGGCGCTGTGGCGCGTCGTGTACGGCGCGAACGTCCAGTGCTCGCCGAGCGTCGCCGCGTTGGTGATGCGCCACGGGTTCGACGCCGGCGCGGACGCCGGGCACGTGACGCCGTAGTTGGCGGCGACCTCCGGGCCGGTGCCCGAGATCGAGCCGGACTGGTTCGACGACGAGTGGGCGAACGTCGCCGCCGCCGTGCCGATGTTGAAGAACGTCGTGCCGCCGTACAGCGCCATGTTGCGCGTGGTGTTGACGATCGACGTGCCGAAGGCCTGCCGCAGGCTGCCGGTGTACGCGGTGTTGGCCGCCTGCTGGTAGAACTGGGCGACGCCGGTGCCCGGCGTCAGGTTGCCGCGCGGGAAGCCGCCGGTCGTGTCGAGCCACTGCGTCGCCGCGACGCTGTCCGGATACAGCTCGCCGAGCCACGGCATGCCGAACCAGTAGCTGGTGCCGGACGCGCCCGGCGCGCGCACGAAGCGGGTCGAGCTGGTCACCGTGTCGACGTTGCCGTCGGAGCCGGGCGAGCCATACGGCGTCAGGTCGACCGGGATCGAACTGTTGTAGCCGTTGGCCGAGGTGTAGCCGACCTCGCCGCCGAGGCCGAGGTAGCGGAACGACTGGCCCTGGCCGGTGGCGAACACGCAGCGGCTCTTGGTCAGGCCCTCGCGCAGGACCTGCAGGAAGCGCGGCGCGTCGACGCCGATGGCGCCGCCAGCCCAGCCGTCGCGCAGCACCGCCGCCTCGATCGAGGGGTAGAGCGTCTGTGCGTTCTCGGCGGTGCCGCCCGAGCCACTGGTGAGGTTGTCGAAGCACCAGTTGTAGGCGTTGGGGAAGTCGACGCCGTTGCGGAAGCAATCGCGGTACGGCAGGTGCCGCGGGTCCCCCTGGAACTGCGCGCGCTCGCTCATCGGCACGTCGAGGGCGCTGTCGGCCCACCACGCGTACGTGACCGAGAGGTTGTCCGGATCGAGCACGGTCGGCGTCGGCCACACGAGGCCGCCCTGCTGCCACGTCGTCGCGCCCGCGCCGTAGCCGGTGGCGATGCGGGTGCGCACCTCCAGCACGACGTCGCTCGTCGGGTTGTACGTGCTGCCCGTCGTGGTGACGAAGCGGCTGCTGGTCAGCGCGCTCGTGCCGACCTGCAGGATCCATCGCGCCGTGTTCTTCGGCACTGCGCCCGCCGAGGTCAGGTCCGGCGTGAACGTCGGCATGCCCGAGCCCGGCAGCGTCAGCGGGCACGGGATGTACTCCATCTGGTAGAGGCGCGCGCTCTCGGTCGTCGCCGGCAGGCCGTACTGCAGGCCGCTCTGCGTGACCGGCAGCGCGCCGACCGGCGTGTTGAACAGGTAGACGCGCGTGAAGCCGGCCTCGCCGCCCGCCGGCGGCACCCACTCCGCCGAGTAGTGCATCTCGTTGACGGCCGGAGAAGCGGAGACGTGCTTCGCCGTCTGCCACGCGGTCGCGTAGTTCGCCGAGCCCGACACGGTGACGCCGCCGGGCACGTTCTGCAGCGTGCAGAACGACGCGAGGCGCGTCGGGCTGCTGCTGTCGATCAGGTTGACGCCGACGAACTCGACGACCATCGGATCCGCCATGACCGGCGAGCCTGCGTAGGCAGCGCCGCTGGTCTCGTGCGGCCACGCGTACATGCGGAAGCGCAGCGCGTCGGTCGAGCCGCTCTCGTTGCGACGCGTGCGCAGCTCCTCGGGGTGCGTGACGACGCGCAGGTCCGGATAGGCCACCGGGCTCTTCGCCGGGTCGCTGAAGTTGCGCAGCGGCGGCATCGGCATGAGCTCGCCGTGCAGGTTGAGCACGAGCGCGTTCTGGTGCTTGGTCAGGTCGCCGACGAGGTCGTCGAGGAACAGCCGCAGCGTCGGCTCCTTCGACATGTCCGGCAGCGGCTCGGGCGGCACGTCGCCGTTGCGCAGCGCTTGTGCGATCTCGTCTTCGCGCGCCTGGATGGCGGCGACACGGCTCGTCCAAGCCGCACGTTCGGCCGGCGCCCGCATCGCGTGGTTCCACTGGTCGGCCAGCGCGTACGGGTACGGGTTGGTCGCGACGTCGTAGCCGTTGGTCTCGACGCCATCGACGAGGATGCGCGCCTCGACGCTGTCCGGCGCGTAGTAGTAGGTCGACGCGCGGCCCGCCGGCATCAGGCCCGGGTAGCTGTAGACGCCGGCCGGGGTCTGGTTGCTGTCGACGGCGTCGTTGAACGCCGGCAGGTAGCCGGGATTGCGCCCGAAGCTCGACTTGGTGATCCAGTGCGTGCGGAACTCGAGGCCCGGGTTGCGCGCCTGCACGTCGAGCACGATCGATTCGACCGTCGGCCGCATCGCGTCGGCGTAGAGCCACCAGCTCGGCACGTTCTCGACCGCCAGCAGGTACAGGTCGAGCGCCTGCGTCGTCGGGTCGGAGTCGCCCGCGGAGTTGACGACCGCCGACAGGTCGGCCTGCGCCCGCTCCTCGCCATTGGTGGTGCGCCGGTAGACGCGGACCGTGACGTAGCGGACGTTGCGGCTCTCGCCGGTCCCGAACGGCTGCACGGTGATGCGGCGCGACCACAGCCACTCGCCCTCGCGCAGGAAGTTGCCCGAGACGACGTGGTCGGGCGGCACGAGCGCGCCGTTCTCGTCGGTCTGGACCGAGAGCGTCGGCTTGTTGGTCGTGCCGTCGTCGAGCGAGTCGATCTCGACCGTGTCGATCACGCCGCGGTCGACGCGATTCTGGATCTCGGCCAGGATCGCCTGGGCCTTGCTGAACGCGAACACGCGATCGCGCTCGCTCGCCGTGGTCTGGTAGTTGATCGCCAGGTGGTTCAGCAGCGCCGCCGAGCTGACGACCAGGATCACGAGGCCGATCAGGAACTCGACCAGCGAGAAGCCGGCGGTCCGACCGACGTCCGCGGGCGAAGGGATCGACGGGTCCAGCTTGGCGGGTGTCGACATGGTCCCGGCGATATCGGCAGCCGAGGTGGTCCGGCGTGACGCCGGAGCGTCGATTCGTCCCGGAGCGGACCGGAGCGTTGGCAAGGGGCCTTCGCGGCGATCGGGACACCACGCAAGGCAGCGGCAAGAACGCGCCGCCAGCCACGGAACCCGGGCGTCGCCGCCCCGCCCTCGGCGCATTGCATCCCCGCCGCGAGGCACCGATGCTGCGCCGCTTGTCCTGGCTCCGTCCGCTCCGTCGCGCCTTCGGTCGCCCGACCGCCCTGCTCGCCCGCCACTGGCGGCGGGTGGCGATCGGCTGCGCGCTCGTGCCGGCCCACGCCGCCGTGATGCTGTGGATGCCGCGTCTGCTCGGCGACGCGCTCGACGCGATGGCCGCCGGCGGCGATCCCGCCGCTCTGGCGGCGACCTGCAAGCTGCTGCTGGTGCTCGCCGTCGCCGAGGCGGCGACGCGCTACGTCTCCCGCCAGACGCTCGTCGACGCCTCGCGCTACGTCGAACGCGACCTCAAGGACGCCCTGGTCGCGCACCTCCAGCGCCTGCCGATGCCCTGGTACGACCGCGCCCGCACCGGCGACGTCACCAGCCGCCTGACCCAGGACGTCGAGCTGGTGCGCTTCGTCATGGGGCCGCTGCTGCTGCACGGCGGCAGCGCCCTGTGCCTGCTGCCCGCCGGCATGTGGCTGATGCTCGGCATGGACGTGCCGGTGACGCTCGCCAGCCTCGGCGGCTTCGCCGTGCTGTTCCTGACCATGCGCCTGCTGGTGCCGAAGCTGCACGGCTGGAGCAAGAAGTCGCAGGAAGCGATCGCCGAGGTCTCGCAGCGCGCGCAGGAGGACTTCGCCGGCATCCGCGTGGTGCAGCAGTTCGGCCTCGTCGCCCGCGAACGCGCGGCGATGGCGACGCGCAACCGCCGCTACCTGCTCGCCAACCTGCGGCAGACGCGCCTGCGCGCGTTGATGCACGCGCTGACGCACTCGACGAGCGGCATGGTGATGCTCGGCGTGCTCGCGGTCGGCGGCTGGCAGGTGATCGAGGGCGCGATCACCGTCGGCCAGCTGTTCCAGTTCACCGGCTACCTCGGCCTGATGACGTTCCCGCTGGAGATCCTCGGCTGGACCGTCGCGACGCTGCCGCGCGCCTACGCCGCCGGCATCCGCATCGCCGAGCTCTTCGAGGAACAGCCGGAGCCGGACGCCGGCGACGACGCGGCGCTGCGCGGCGACCTGCGCGCCGACGGCCTGACGTTCACCTACCCCGGCGCGAACCAGCCGGCGCTCGCCGACGTGTCGTTCGCGCTGCCGGCCGGCGGCAAGCTCGGGCTCGTCGGCGGCGTCGGCAGCGGCAAGTCGACGCTGCTGGCGCTGCTGCTGCGCTACTACGACGCGCCGCGCGGAACGCTGCAGGTCGACGGCCGCGACGTGCTGGACCTGCGGCCGTCGGCGCTGCGGCGGCTGTTCGCGTACGCGCCGCAGGAGCCGTTCCTGTTCAGCGACACCGTCGCCGCCAACGTCGCCTTCGCGCGCGACGGCGCCAGCGCCGCGGAGATCGACGCCGCCGTCGCCGCCGCGGCGCTCGACCAGGACCTGCCGTCGCTGAAGGACGGCCTCGCGACCGTCGTCGGCGAGCGCGGCGTCACGCTGTCCGGCGGCCAGAAGCAGCGCGTCGCGCTCGCGCGCGCGCTGCTCAGCGACCGTCCGGCGTTGCTGCTCGACGACACGCTGTCCGCGGTCGATCCGACGACCGAGGCGCGCATCCTGCGCGGCCTCGCGGCGCGCCGCGGCGGCCGCACGATGGTGATCGCCACGCATCGCCTGTCGGTCGTCGCCGACGCCGACCTGATCCTCGTGCTCGACCGCGGTCGCGTCGTCGAACGCGGCACGCACCGCGAACTGCTGGCGCACGGCGGCCGCTACGCCGCGGCGTGGCGGCTGCAGACCGAAGCCGAGGCGCTCGGCGGCGGCACGGAGGGCGCAGCGTGAGCGATCCGTACGCCGACGACGCGCCGGAAGGCCGCATCCAGCTCGGCTTCCTGCGGCAGCTCTGGCCGTTCGCGCGCCCCTACCGGCGCGGCTTCGCCGTCTGCCTCGGCATCCTGTTGGTGTCGTTCGCGCTCGAGCTGATCGGCCCGTGGGTGCTGCGCCACGCCATCGACGGGCCGATGCGCGGGTCCGGCCCGGCCGACGAACGGCTGCGCGCGCTCGGCTGGCACGGGCTCGCCTTCCTCGGCGTCACGCTCGCCGGCGCCGGCCTCGGCTACGTCTACGGCCTGCTGACCGCATGGAACGGCCAGCGGGTGATCCGCGACGTGCGGCGCGCGCTGTTCGACCGGCTGCTGCGCGCCGGCCTGTCGTTCCACGAGAAGCAGACCGCCGGCAAGCTGACGACGCGCGTCACCAGCGACGTCGAGAACCTCAACGAGCTGATCGCCACCGGCGTGCTGCAGTCGGTGTTCGACCTGCTGAAGATCGGTGGCGTGCTCGTCGTGCTGTTCTGGCTCGACGTCCGGCTCGCGCTGTTCACCGTGGCGACGACGCCGGTCGTGATCGCGCTCAGCCTGCTGTTCCGTCGCAACGCCCAGCGCGCCTACCGCGCCGTGCGCGGCAAGCTGGCGCTGCAGAACGCCTACACCGCCGAGCTGATCGGCGGCGTGCGCACGACGCGCGCGTACGGTCGGGAGGACGCGGTCGCGCTGCGCTACGGCGAACGCAATGGCGACACCAACTCCGCCTGGCTGGCGACGGTGTTCCACTTCTCGGTGTTCTTCTCGCTCGTCGACCTCGCGCTGCGCGCGACGACCGTAGGGCTGCTCTGGTACGGCGGCGCGGCGGTGCTCGACGGCTCGCTGCAGCCCGGCCAGTTCGTGCAGTTCTGGCTCTACTACGGCCTGCTGTCCGGGCCGGTGAAGGAGCTCGGCGAGAAGTACAACGTGCTGCAGGCGGCGTTCGCCAGTTGCGAGCGCGTGTTCGGCCTCTTGGCGGAGCCGGCGTTCCCGCCGCCGCGCGCCGACGGCGCGCCGGGCCTGCCGAGCGCGCGCCGGGGCGCTGCGCGCGTCGCGTTCGACGCCGTCGACTTCGCCTACGGCCCGCACGCCGAGGTGCTGCGCGGCGTGTCGTTCACCGCCGAGCCGGGGCAGACGATCGCCATCGTCGGGCCGACGGGCGCTGGCAAGACGACGCTGCTCGGCCTCGTCGGCCGGCTGCGCGACGCCACCGGCGGCAGCGTGCGCGTCGACGGCGTCGACGTGCGCGACCTCGACCCGGCGCAGCTGCGTGCGCGCGTCGCCTACGTCGCGCAGGACCTGTTCCTGTTCACCGGCAGCGTGCTCGACAACGTGCGGCTGTTCGACCCGACGGTCGACGAGGCCAGGGTCTGGTCGGCGCTCGAGACCGTCGGCGTCGCCGAGTTCGTGCGCAGCCTGCCGCAAGGCCTGCAGTCGCCGGTCGCCGAGCGCGGCGGCACGTTCTCGCAGGGCCAGCGGCAACTGCTCGCGTTCGCGCGCGCGCTGGTCGTCGACCCCGACGTGCTGGTGCTCGACGAGGCGACGGCGAGCATCGACAGCGAGGCCGAGTCGCGGCTGCAGCAGGCGCTGGCCGCGGCGCTGCGCGGCCGCACCGCGCTGGTCGTCGCGCACCGGCTGTCCACCGTGCGCGCCGCCGACCGCATCCTCGTGCTCGAGGGCGGCACGATCGTCGAGGCCGGCGACCACCGCA
>JBEITC010000652.1:0-1688 GCA_040375075.1 Planctomycetota bacterium
CGCAGGCCGCGCCGACGCCGCCAGGGCGGCCTGCGCCGGTCGGCGACGCGCGTTGGCGCACCCGGCACACGGCGCGGTTCACGCCGCCGACTCGCGGAGACGAGCCAGCGCCGCGGGACGCGCGCCGCACCGGTGCGGGAGCGCGCGATCAGGCAGGGCCGCGGACCGCTGTCGATGCGATGGCTTCGCCGCGGATTTACGGCGCCTGCCCGGCCACGATCGCGCGCGCCGGGCGGCGTGGACTCCCGCGACACGGACTCCTAGCCTGCTTCGCCCCCATGACGACCCTGACCGCCGGCCAGCAGCTCGACGTCACCATCGAACGCCTTGGCTTCGGCGGCTTCGCCATCGCCCGCCACGACGGCCTCGCCGTCTTCGTGCCGTTCGGCGCGCCCGGCGACCGCGCCCGCGTCGAGGTGACCGAGGTCGAGAAGAACTTCGTCCGCGCCCGCATCGTCGAACTGCTGCAGCCCGGCCCGCAGCGGGTCACGCCGCGCTGCCGCCACTTCGGCGAATGCGGCGGCTGCCAGCTGCAGCACGTCGCCTACGAGGCGCAGGTCGCGGCCAAGGCCGAGTTCGTGCGCGACGCGCTGGTGCGCACCGGCGGCTTCGACTGGCCGCAGCCGGTGGTCGTGCACCACGCCGACCCGTGGGGCTACCGCGTGCGCACGCAGCTCAAGCTGATGGCCACCTCGGGCCTGCGCAGTGATGGCGTGCAGGGCCGTCTGCGCAAGCGCGAGCGCGGCCCACGCGGCGACGACGCGCCGGCAGCGGCGGCGACGCCGGTCGCCGACGGCGGCCCGCAGATGGTGCTCGGCTTCCACCGCGCGCTGACGCACAGCGTGCTCGACGTGCAGGAGTGCCCGGTGCTCGCGCCCGAACTCGAGCACGGGCTCGCCGGCGTGCGCGCCGCGCTCGGGACGCTGCCGCGCAAGGAGTGGCCGTACCAGATCGACGGCGCCTGCGGCGTCGGCGGCGCATCGTGGGCGCCGGACCTGCCGGGCATGCGCAAGGACCTCGTCGAGCACGAGGTCGGCGGCTTCCGCTACCTGATCGAGCCGGAGAGCTTCTTCCAGGGCAACCGCCACCTCGTCGGCGACCTCGTCGCCGGCGCGATCGGCGAAGAGCGCGGCGGCCTGTGCTTCGACCTCTACGCCGGCGTCGGCCTGTTCTCGCTGCCGCTGAGCCGCCGCTTCGAGCGCGTCGTCGCCGTCGAGGACGAGCGGCGCGCATGCACGCTCGGTCGCGTCAACGTCAAGACCAACCGCTGCGACAACGTCACCTACCTGCGCGCCACGACCGAGCAGTTCCTGCGCGCCAACAAGGAACGGCCGGACCTCGTGCTGATGGATCCGCCGCGCCTGGGCGCGAAGCCGGCGCTGCCGATGCTGCTGCAGCTGCGCGCCAAGCGCATGGTCTACGTGTCGTGCGACCCGCAGACGCTCGCGCGCGACCTGCGCCAGCTCGTCGACGGCGGCTACGTGCTGGAGCAGGTCGAGGGCTACGACATGTTCCCGCAGACGTTCCACGTCGCAGCGGTCGCGCGCCTGCGCCTCGCCGCGCCGTGAGCGAGCTGCGCTGGATCGACGCGCCGGCGAGCGCGCACGGCAACGCCGCGCGGCTCGCCGTGCACACGACCGGCGCGGGCCCGCTCGCCGTGCTGCTGCACGGCTATCCGCTCGACCACC
>JBEITC010000551.1:0-2406 GCA_040375075.1 Planctomycetota bacterium
CCTGCGGCGCGTCGCCGACCGCGAAGACCGCTACCGGAGCCTCGTCGAGGTCTGCAACGACCTGATGCAGAGCGTCGACGCGCAGGGCACGGTCCTGTTCGTCAATCCGACGTGGCTGCGCACGCTCGGCCGCCGCGCGGACGACGTGATCGGCCGCTCGATCTTCGAGTTCCTGCACGAGGACTGCATCAGCCACTGCCAGATGGCGATGATGCAGGTGTTCCAGGGCAACGAACTGCACGGCATCGACGTGTCGTTCCGCCACGCCGACGGCCGCAAGATCACCGTGACCGGCGACGTCATGCCCCGCTTCGTCGACGGCGTGGTCGCCAACACGCAGGGGTTCTTCCGCGACCTGTCCGCCAAGCTCGCGGCCGAGGCCGAGCTGCAGGCGAAGACGGCGTTCCTCGACCAGGTCGTGGAGGCGGCTCCCGAGGCGATCCTGTTCCTCGGCATCGACGGTCGCGTGCTCCGCATCAATGCGGAGTTCACCAAGCTGTTCGGCTACGCGAGCGCCGAGGCCGTCGGTCGCCACATCGACCAGCTGGTCGTGCCCGAGGGGATGCGCGCCGAGGGCTCGGACCTGTGTCGGCGCGCCGGCCTGCAGGAGACGATCAGCATCGACACCATCCGCCACCGCAAGGATGGCACGATGGTCGAAGTCTCGTTGCTGGCGACGCCGATCGTCGTCGGCGGCGAACAGGTCGCGATCCTCGGCATCTATCGCGACGTGTCGGATCGCAAGCGCATGCAGGCGCAGCTCGCCCGCTCGCAGCGCATGGAGGCGATCGGTCGCCTCGCCGGCGGCATCGCGCACGACTTCAACAACCTGCTGACGGTGATCCACGCTGCCGGCGACCAGCTGCTGCTGCAGGTGGGCGGCGACGAGCTGGCCAAGGCCGACGTCGAGGAGATCCTCGCCGCCAGCGGCAAGGCTGCCGGGCTGACCAAGCAGCTGATCGCGTTCAGCCGCAAGCAGGTGCTGCAGCCGGTCGCGCTCGACGTCAACCACGTGGTCCGCGAGGTCAGCCGCATGCTGCGGCGCGTCATCGGCGAGAGCGTGCAGATCGACCTCGAACTGGCGCCAGACCTCTCGCGCGTGCTCGCCGACCCGGCGCAGATGGAGCAGGTGCTGATGAACCTCGCCATCAACGCCCGCGACGCGATGCCCGGCGGCGGCCGCCTGGCCGTGCGCACGCGCGACGTCGCGCTCGCCGGCAGCGCCGCCGCGGTGGTCAGCCTGCCGCCCGGCCCCTACGTCGAGCTGGTCGTCGCGGACACCGGCTGCGGCATCGAACCGTCGCAGATCGAGCGCATCTTCGAGCCGTTCTGGTCGACGAAGGCGGCCGAAGGGCGCGGCGCTGGCCTCGGCCTCGCGACCGTCTACGGCATCGTGCAGCAGTCGCGCGGCGCCATCAGCGTGCACAGCCAGCTCGGCGTCGGCACGCGCTTCACCATCTACCTGCCGAAGGCCGCTGCGTCGGCGCAGGTCGCCTCGTCGCCGGCGCAGGCGCCGCGCAGCCGCGCGACCGAGTGCATCCTCGTCGTCGAGGACGACGATTCGATCCGCTGGCTAGTCGAGCGCGCGCTGCGCAACGCCGGCTACCGCGTGCACGTCGCGCCCAACGCCGCGTCGGCGCTCGCCCTGCATGGCCAGATGAAGGAAGAGGTCGAGCTGCTGTTCACCGACGTGGTGATGCCGGGCACCAACGGCCCCGACCTCGCCAAGCGCCTGCGCGAGACGCAGCCGGACCTGAAGGTGCTGTTCACCTCCGGCTACGCCAACGACCGCGCCTTCGACAGCGCGGCGCTGCCGCCGCGGACGTTCTTCCTGCCGAAGCCGTACTCGGTCGCCGCGCTGACCGACCGCATCCGCAGCGTCCTCGACTCCTGATCGTCCGGGCCGCCGTCGCTCGCGACGCGCGAGCCGCCCGCGAACGCGTCGCGGCCTGGAGCGCCGGGTCAGCCGTCGCAGTCGTCGCCGCGCGCTGGCAGCGGCACGAAGTTGGCGGCCAGGATGCCGGCGAACACGCCGACGACGCCGGCGCTGGCGACGCCGAGCCAGTGTTCGAGCGCGAAGCCGGCGAACGCGCCGAGGACCACGACCGCGATCCTCGCCTTGGAGCGGAAGGCTCAGAGCATCCCGACACGATAGCGGGGCCGTACGCTGGCGGGATGCTCCGCCTCGTCGCCATCGCTGGCCTCGCCGGGTCCGCCGTCGCCCAGGTCGCCCTGCATCCGCTGTTCGGCGACCACGCCGTGCTGCAGCGCGACCGCCCGATCGTCGTGCGCGGCACGGCCCGTCCCGGCGAGGAGGTCGCCGTGGCGCTCGGCGAGGCGCGCGCCATCGGCCGCGCCGGCGCCGACGGCGCCTTCGCGATCACGCTGCCGCCGCAGCCGGCGCAG
>JBEITC010000380.1:0-4055 GCA_040375075.1 Planctomycetota bacterium
GCACCGCGTCGACGCCGACGCGATCGCGGTCGGGCCCATGCAGCAGGGTCGTCGACGCGGCCGCGAGCGCGTTCTTGGCCGAGAGCACGATGCGTCCGCCCAGCCGCAGCGCCAGCAGCGCGCGCGCAACCGCCGCGTCGGCTTCGGCTTCGCGCGTCGGCGTCGCGTCGGCGACGACGTCGGCGGCGACGACGCGCAGCGCGACCTCGACCGGGATGCGTTCGGCGCCCGGCAAGTCGGCGAGCGGTCGGCCCGCGTCCTTGTGCGCGCACAACGCCGCGACCGGCAGGCCGTCGCGCGCGAAGACGGTGGCGGTCGAATCGCTGACGGCGACCACGCGCACGGGCAAGGGCGCGAGCTGGCGCAGGAAGCTACGGCCGACGCGGCCGGGGCCGACGAGGTGCAAGGTCGCCGGCGCGGCCAGCGCGGTCACTTCGGCGCCTGCGGCAGCGTGTCGAGGCGCTGCTGCAGCAGCTTGGCGACACCGTTGTCGGGCTGCGTGCGCAGCACGTGCGCGACGAGCGTGCGGGCGTCGTCGAAGCGCTGCCGCCGCGGGTCCATGCAGTACGCCGCGAGCGCGAGGTTGGACTCCGGCAGGCCGAGCGCTGGCGCGTCGCCGCGGATCGCCAGGAACTCCTTCTCGGCGTCGGCGTGCCGACCGAGCCCGCGCACCAGCAGCGCGCGCACCTCGCGCACCAGCGGCTCGTCGCCAAGCGCCCACGCGCGCGCTGCTTCGACGTCATCGAGCGCCTGCTGCAGGTCGGCCGGCGCGACCGGCGACGTCTGGTAGAACGCGGCGCGCAGCGGCTCGCGCGCCGCGTCGAGCGCTTCGCCGCGCAGATGCCGGCCCCAACCGGTGTGCGCGGTGAACAGCAGCCACGCGCACAGTCCGAGCAGCGTCCAGCGGCCAGCGGGCAACAACGCGCCGTGGCGCTTGAGTTCGCGGTGCTGGAAGGTCACGTCGCGCGCGCGCAACAGCCGCCACGCCAGCAGCGCGAACACCGCCGTGATCGCGCCGAGGCCGACCGCCATCAGGAACGGCACGCCCTCGCCGAACCACGCGCCGCGGAAGCACCACTGCGCGCTGCCGAGCGCGACGGCGGCGAGCGCGATCTCCTCCGGCCACGTGAAGTCGGCGCGCGCCGTGATGCGCTGCTGGCTGACCGCGAAGGGCTTCGGCAGCGCGAAGCCGACCGACAGCGCGTCCTTCGGGCACACCGACACGCAGTCGAGGCACTTCATGCAGCCCGGGTCGACGATCTGGCCGTGCTTGGCGACCTCCTCGTGCACGCGGACGTTGCTGGTGCAGACGGCGGTGCAGTGGCCGCAGGCGTCGCACGACGGGCTGACCACGATGCGCACCGGCGCGAGGCGATCGGCGAGCGCGAACACGGCGCCGTACGGGCAGCCGTGCGTGCAGAAGCCCTTGGCGCCGAGCCACCACACGATCAGGAAGCCGACGACCAGGAAGGTGCCGACGGCCATGACCGGACCGGGGAACGTGCGCCACAGCTCGTCGGTCTGCAACTGCCACTGCCACGTCGACGGGGCGGGCAGTTCGCGTTCGCCGAGCCAATGCTCGACGTGCGGCCAGAGGAACATGTGCCCGGCGACGACCCACGGCGCGAACACCAGCAGGCGGGAACGCAGCGGTCGCGGTCGGACGCCGAGCTTGCCCAGCCAGTGCGCGCACAGGTCCTGCAGCGCGACGACGTGGCAGGCCCAGCCGCAGAAGAAGCGACCGAAGACGAGCGTCAGGCCGATGAGCGCCAGGAACAGCACGAAGCCGGCGTTGATCGCGCCTTCCTCGATCGTCTGCATCGCCTCGGACGGCTCGACCGGCGTGAGCGTGCGGCCGGTGACGAGCCAATGCACGATGTGGGCGCCGATCAGCAGGTGCACGGCGACCAGCACGAACAAGCGCCAACGCGCCGCGCGCGACGGCGCGATCGGGCCGCAGCGCGGCTTGTGGCGATCGAGGCGCGGCAGGAACGCCAGCGGGTCGCGGGAGTCGGTCGGCTTGTGCGCGCTGCCGGCGGTCATCGGGGGCTGCGAGCATAGCAGCGGCCGCCGCGGCGCCGCCCGTGTCGCATTGCATTCGGCCCGTGCGGGCGCGATGGTGACCGCACGCACCGAGACCGCCGCCGATGACCCAAGCCAACGATCCTGCCACCCCCGCCTCCGACTTCATCCGCGACCGCATCCGCGCGGATCTGCAGAGCGGCAAGGTCAAGCAGGTGGTCACCCGCTTCCCGCCGGAGCCCAACGGCTACCTGCACATCGGCCACGCCAAGGCGATCACGGTCGGCTTCTCGATCGCGCAGGAGTTCGGCGGCCGCTGCAACCTGCGGATGGACGACACCAACCCCGCCGCCGAGGACCAGGAGTACGTCGACGCCATCAAGGAGGACGTGCGCTGGCTCGGCTTCCAGTGGGACGCGATGCACTACGCGGCCGACTACTTCGGCCAGTTGTACGCGTGGGCCGAGCAGCTGATCGAGAAGGGCCGCGCCTACGTCGACGACCAGGACGCCGAAGCGATCGCCGCCAGCCGTGGCACGCTGACGACGCCCGGCGCCAACAGCCCGTGCCGCGACCGGTCGCCGGCCGAGAACCTGCAGCTGTTCCGCGACATGAAGGCCGGCCGCTTCAAGGACGGCGAGAAGGTGCTGCGCGCCAAGATCGACATGGCGCACCCCAACCTCAACATGCGCGACCCGGTCATGTACCGCATCCGGCACATGCACCACCAGCGCGCCGGCGACGCGTGGTGCATCTACCCGATGTACGACTGGGCGCACGGCCAGAGCGACTCGATCGAGGGCATCACGCACTCGCTGTGCACGCTGGAGTTCGAGCACCACCGGCCGCTGTACGACTGGTTCTGCGACGCGCTCGGGATCGACAAGCCGCAGCAGATCGAGTTCGCCCGCCTGAACATCGAGTACATGCTGACCAGCAAGCGCAAGCTGCTGCAGCTGGTCGAGGGCGGCGTCGTGCAGGGCTGGGACGATCCGCGCATGCCGACGCTGCGCGGCCTTCGTCGCCGCGGCGTGCCGCCGGAGGCGCTGGTCGCCTTCTGCAAGCACGTCGGCGTGGCGAAGTTCAACAGCACGCACGAGATCGGCCTGTTCGACTTCCACGTGCGCGACTGGCTCAACAAGCACGCGCAGCGCCGCATGGCGGTGCTCGACCCGGTCAAGCTCGTCATCGACAACTGGCCGGCCGGCCACGTCGAATGGGTCGAGGCGGCGAACAACCCTGAAGACCCGGCCGCCGGCGTCCGCAAGCTGCCGTTCCGCGGCGAGCTGTGGATCGAGCGCGACGACTTCATGGAGAACCCGCCGAAGGACTTCTTCCGCCTCGGCCCGGGCCGCGAGGTGCGCCTGCGCTGCGGTTGGTTCGTGACCTGCACGTCGGTCGACAAGGACGCCGCCGGCAACGTGACCGCGATCCACTGCACCTACGACCCGGCGACGAAGGGCGGCAACGCGCCCGACGGCCGCAAGGTGAAGGGCACGATCCACTGGGTGGCGGCCGCCGACGCCGTCGACGCCGACGTCCGGATCTACGAGCACCTGTTCACGTCGCCCGATCCGGCGAGCGCCGACGGCGGCGACTTCCTCAAGCTCGTCAATCCGGACAGCGTGCGCACCGTGCGCGCCAAGCTCGAGCCGAGCCTGCGCGACGCGCAGGGCGGCGAGCGCTTCCAGTTCGAGCGCATCGGCTACTTCTACTGCGACCACAAGGACAGCGTGCCCGGCGCGCCGGTGTTCCACCGCACCGTCGGGCTGAAGGACAGCTGGCAGAAGGCGCAGGCGAAGGCCGCGCCGAAGGGCGGCGCGCCGGGCGGCAAGAAGGGCTAGCCGGCGCGCGGCAGGAATCGCTGCCGCCGGTTGCCTCGCGCCGCGCGCCGCGGCGAACCACCGGCGCGTGCATTCGCCGCCGGCAGGACGCGACCGGATCGGGGCGGAACGACCGCGCCGATGCGGATCGTGGCGCGATCAGAACGGGATGTCGCCGTAGTCGACGTCGCCGCCACCGCCACCGCCACC
>JBEITC010000663.1:0-1611 GCA_040375075.1 Planctomycetota bacterium
AGAGGGGCGCTGCAGTCTAGCGCGTCACCTCGGCGAGGAAACCACCGAACTCCGACCGACTGCGGGGCGGCGACCTGCGCCCACACCCGCAGGGACGACGACGGATCAGCCGTTCGTCGTGTTGTTCGTGCCGGTCGCGTTGTTCGTGCCGGTCGTGTTGTTCGTGCCGGTCGTGTTGTTCGTGCCGGTCGTGTTGTTCGTGCCGGTCGTGTTGTTCGTCCGGGTCTCACCCGCCGGCGCCGCCACGTTCGGCTGCAGGTTGTAGGTGTTCTGGTAGTTCGTGGCGAAGAACGTGTCGCCCGAGTACTCGCCCCACCACTGGCGCCAACGCAGGACGGAGACGCGGCGCTCGGTCTCGTTGGCATTCAGGTGGTCGTAGCCGAAGTCGTGCCCGGTCGCCGTCTTGAGCGTCTCGTGGCACATGTAGCGGACCTGCTTCTGGTCGTTGTCGAGGCCCTCGATCAGCGTCTGCGACCACTTCAGGTCCCCCATCGCGACCAGCGTGCGAGCGACCTCGAGGCGGACACCCGGCTCGCTGTCGTTCATCGCCGTCTGCAGACCCGGAATCGTGCGACGGTCGCGCAGGCGGCCCAGCACCCAGGCGCACGAGCTGCGCACCTTCGGATCGTTGTTGGTGAGGCCAGTGAGCATGGCCGGGATCGACTGCTCGCCCGCCTGGACCAGCCACACGAGGTTGTTGTACAGCTCGTCGCGGTGCTGGAACGGGATCTGCTCGACGCGGCGATCGATCTCGACCGCCATGATGGAATTGGGCTGCTCGAACGCATCGTTCGTGGCGTTCGTCGTGGAGCAGGCCTGCAGGAGAAGGAACAGCGTGGCGCCGGCGACAATCCTCATGACGTCCTCGTCGGGGTTCGATGGCCTGGAGCGACAGCCCCGGACCGTGCCGTGGTATCGACCGCACGGCCGCATGACTTGAGGGGCCAAACGACGGACGCCCCGACGGACGCCTCACAAGGCGCTCCCAGCACCCGGCAACCCGCGCCGTTGCTGGGCTGGCGGCCGACGGTTTCTTGTCACGGCGTCATCCCTCCGTACAGTCGCGCGCGCTCGACCGAAGGGCGGTTGGGCCCAACCCATGCATCCGGGTTCTGCCCCGGGAGGATTCCCATGAACAAGGCTGATCTCATCCACGAAGTCCAGAAGCAGCTCGGCGCCGAGTGCAGCAAGGCGCACGCCGAACGCGCCGTCAACGCGCTGATCGCTTCGATCCAGAAGGGCCTGAAGAAGGACAAGGAAGTCCAGATCGTCGGCTTCGGCACCTTCGCCGTGAAGAGCCGCAAGGCCCGCACCGGTCGCAATCCGCAGAACGGCGAGGCGATCCAGATCAAGGCCTCGCGCACCGTCGGCTTCCGCGCCGGCGCCTCGCTCAAGTCGAGCGTCTGAGCAGCGCCTCCGGCGGCGCGCCAGGCCGGCCCGGTCAGGCCGGCCCGGTCAGGCCGGCCCGATCAGGCCGACCCGGTCAGGCCGAGCCTTCGATCCACGCGCCGCCGAGCACGCGGTCACCGTCGTAGAACACCGCCGCCTGTCCTGGCGTGATCGCGGCCACCGGTGCTTCGAACTCGACGCGCGCCTGCCCGCCGTGCGCGA
>JBEITC010000345.1:0-4476 GCA_040375075.1 Planctomycetota bacterium
TCGCCGGCGTGCTGGTGGCGACGGCGTTCTCGCCGGACGGGCGGCTCGCCGCGGCGTCGGCCGATGGCCACGTGCGCGTCTGGCGCGTCGACGACGGCAGCGCCGCCTGCGCGCCGGTGAAGACCCCCCGCGTCCGCGCGCTGGCCTTCGACCGCGACGGCGCCCGCCTCGCCGTCGCCGCCGGCCGCAGCGTGCTGTTGGTGTCGACCGCGGATGGCACGACGCTGGCGACGGCAGCGCACAGCCAGGAAGTCACGGCAATCGCCTTCGACGCCGAAGGCGATCGCCTGCTGTCCGGCGCGCGCGACCGCACTGCCCGCGTGTGGCGCTGCGACAACGGCGCCAACGGTCGCGTCGAAGGCCTGCGCGAAGTCGCGACGCTCGTCGGCCACGCCGGGCCGGTCGACCATGTCGCCTTCGACGCGGCGGGACGCTTCGCGCTCACCGCCACCGGCGACGCCGCTGGCGAGTTGCGCGTGTTCGACGTCGGCGCCGGCGGTCCGATCGCCGGCGTGGCGCTGCATCGCTACGAAGCCGGCCCGTCGATCGAAGCCTCCTGCTTCGCCGCCGACGGCCGCTCGGCGCTCGCGCTCGCCGGCCAGGGCCGCGCGTTCGTGTGGGACTTCGGGCGCGGCGCCGGCGTGGCCACGATGCGGCAAGCCAGCGGCGCAGGAGCTGTCGCCGCCGCCGGCGACCGCATCGTCACGGTCGGCAGCGATGGCCGCGCCCGCGCTTGGGTCGCGGATGACGGCAGCCAGGTCTGGGCGACGGCGCCGCTCGGCGATCCGCTCACCTGCCTCGACGTCGACACCGGCCGCGATCGGCTGGTCGCCGCCTCCCGCCAGTCGGGAGTCGTGCGCGTGCGCACGCTGGCCGACGGCGCGGCCGTGCGCGAGTTCCCCGCGCATGCGCAGGCGGTCGTAGCGCTGCGCTGCCTCGCGGACGGTCGCCTGTTCACCGCTGGCGTCCACGAGGCGAAGGGCGCATGGAGCCTGTGGTCGCTCGACGGCCAGGAACGGCTGCGCGGCGGCGCGCGGCCCCGCGCGATCGGCTGGGCCGATGCGACGGCCGACGGCGCGCTCGCCGCGATCGCCGAGATCGACGACGCGATGGTGCGTCTCGTCGATCTCGGCGACGACACCGTGCGCGGCACGATCGCGCTCGGCGAGCGCCGCCTCGCCGCCCTCCGCTTCGCGCCCGCCGGCGACGCGCTGCTCGTCGCCGATCGCGGCGGCGAGGTCACCGTGCACGGCCGCGACGGCACGCTGCGCCAACGCCTGACGACCGGCCAGAGCTTGCGTAGCGCCGCATGGTCGCCGGACGGGACGACCATCCTCACGGGCGGCGACGGCAGCGCGGCAGAAGCGGCGCTATGGGCGCTTGCCGACGGCTCCGAACGCCTGCGCTTCCGCGGCCATCGCGGCGGCATCGACTGGGGTACCTTCCTGGGCGACGGCCGCAACGTCGTCACCGCCGCCCGCGACGGCACCGTCTGCGTCTGGCCGACGGATCCTGCCGCCGTCGCCCGACGTCTGTTGCCTGGTCCGCCGACGAGCCTCGGCGGGAAGTGATCGACCCTCCGTTCTCGCGCCGCGACACCGCCGTCCACCACCACGGGACCCGACCATGACTCTCGCCCACCACCGGCTGCTCGCTCTCGCCTTCGCCGCGGGCCTGGCATGCGCCCTCGCCGCGCAGTCGCCGTCCAAGTCGCCGCCGTGGTGGCGCGTCAACGACAACGTCACGGTCAGCCTCTACTGGGACTTCAACACGCCGTTCGCGGCCGGCACGTTCCCGCCGCCGACGCTGGCCGTCGTGCCGTCGTGGTACAGCCCGCTGGTCACGCAAGGACTCGCGAGCGCGAACCTCGGCTACGTCGCGACGCTTGGCGGCCAGCCCGGCGTCTTCGGCCTCGTCGCCGCTGCCCCCGGTCAGGCCGGCAGCCTCGACCTGACGGTCGACAACGACCCGTATCCGGACTGGATCAAGCTGTTCTGGTTCCAATACGACGTCTACGACGGCGGCGCTGGCACGATCCGCGCGGCCATCGAAGAGAGCCTGGGCTACAAGCGCGCGATCGTCGCGGAGTCGTCGACGCCGCTGAGCGGCGGCTGGTCGCGCGTGACCATCGAAGCGCAGTTGATCCCGCAGCCCGACGACGAAGGCATCGACTGGTCGTTCTTGTCGACTGCGGCCGGCACGATCGGCATCGACAACCTGTTCGTGAACAGCAAGTGCGTCCGGCCGCCGCCCGACGAGACCGGCGATGCCCTCGGGGACGTGAAGAGCCGCGTCGACCTCGACGGCGTGACCGCCGGCGCCGACACCCGCGCCGCGGTGATCGTCGAAGGGCCCGCGCCGGCGTTCGCCCGCGACTACTGGGCCGTCGCCGCCGCGTCGCTGCCCGGCGCGCCGCACCGGCTGCTGCGCCTCGCCGGCGCGCCGCCGACGACGGTCGCCGCGAGCTTCGCGCTCGGCGCGACGTCGATCACCTCGCCCCAGGGCCCTGGCGACCTCGCGCTCGAACGGCTCGCGAGCGCCGGCGGCCAACTGACGACCATCGTCTGGGTGATCCTCGACAATCGCGCCGTCGGCGGCGGCGTCGCCCTGCAAGGCATCGACACCGCCACCGGCGCCGCGACGCTGCTGCCGCTGGCCGGCTTCCCGTCGCCGACCATCGTGCCGACCAACCAGATGTTCGGCCTCGCCTTCGAACCGAGCGGCGAACAAGGCCTCGGCACGTTCTGGGTCAGCGCGACCGACGCCGCCGGCCAAGGTCGGCTGCTCGAGTTCAGCCGTGCCCCGGCCACGCCGGGCGCGCTGCTGCAGTCCGCGCCGATGGAGCCCGACTGCTCGGGCCTCGGTTACGACGCCACCCTCGGCCGCTTCTACGCGTTCCGCCACACGCCGCAGGCGACGCCGACCACGCCGATCCAGGCGCACGGCTACGAGATCTCGGCGTACGACCTGCAACCGACGGGCGCGCGCTTCTGCAGCGACCTCACCGTGCCCAACGGCGCCGGCCCGCGCGGCGGCGTCGCGCGGGGCCTGGAGGTCTGGCGCAGCGCCAGCCAGCCGAAGTCGCAGCTCGAACTCACGTGCGTCGTCGCCACCACCGGCAATCCGACGTCCGCGCGCTCGATCGTCGAGCTCGCCGGTCCGTTCGCATTCGGCTGGAGCCGGCTCGGCCGCTGCGGCATGGCGAACGTCGGCCCCTACAACGGCCTGCCGTTCGTCGGCGCGCCGATCACCGTCGAGTTGCGCGGCGTGCCGCAGTCGGCGTTCGCGATGCTCTACGTCGGCTTCAGCAACAGCGCGTCGTCCGTCGGCCCGCTGCCGATCGACCTCGGGCCGCTGCTCGGCTGGCAGGAGAGCGTGCTGTCGGTGTCGCCGGACGTCAGCTCCCCGCTGCTGCTGCCGAGCGCGCCGGGGACGTTCCAGCTGACGTTCGGCATCCCGAACAACCCCCTGCTCGGGTACCAGGAGGTGTTCGTCCAGTGGCTGGCGCTGGACACCGGCGTGCCGGGGTTCTTCGCGCTGACGCAGGCGGGGAAGACGGTGGTGTATCCGTAGGCGTGTCAACGACGTGTTGCCGCGGCTGGCGTGTCGGCGCGAGGCCGTGTCAACGACGTGTTGCCGCGGCTGGCGTGTCGGCGCGAGGCCGTCGTGCCGCGATAACTTGCCTGGTGCGTCGAACACGGCCACGGCTCGAAACGCCACCCGCGCACCAACGCATCCAACCGCAGCGCTCGACGCGCTGAAGCCCCGGGACCGGATGCGGGGCGATGGCCGCGGCGATGGACGCTCCAAGTTGGGGCGGTCTCGACACGGCCACGGCATGAGTCCCCACGCGCGCACCTACACCGCCAAGCGCAGCCAGCATGGCGATGAGGATCTGGGGCGATGCGGTTCGGCTCCGACTCGGCAATGCCGGCGCGAACATTCCCCGAACAACCTCTTGCCTTGCAGCCTTCCAGGATGTATTTGTGCGCATTCAAACGTGGAGCGAAGGCACGCGATGACGACGAGCAGGTCGAACAAGCAGGCACGGCAGACGAAGCCGCGCAAGCCACCGGCAGCTCGCCGCCCCGTGCAGGCCGCGCTGCCCTTCCGCCTGCGCGGCGGCGCACGCGAGGGCGCTGGCCGCAAGCCCAACGGCGCCGCCGCGATGATGTCCCGCTCGACGCGCGCGTCGCACGCCGCCTACCACCCAGCACTCGTCACCGTGAAGCTGCGCCAGCACCTGCCCCGCCTGCGCAGCAAGAAGGAGCGCGACGCGCTCCTCGTCCACTTCTCGCGCGGCAAGGACCGCTTCGGCTTCCGCCTGCTGCACTTCGCCATCCTCAACGACCACCTGCACTTCGTCGTCGAGGCCAAGGACCGTACGGTGCTGAGCCGCGGCCTGCAGGGCCTGCTGATCCGCCTCGCGCGCGGCCTCAACAAGCTGTGGGGCCGCAAGGGCAAGGTCTTCGCCGA
>JBEITC010000237.1:0-6071 GCA_040375075.1 Planctomycetota bacterium
CACCGACTGCGAACCGCCCTGCTCAAAGCCCCCGAACCGTTCCGCCGTCCAGATCAGATCTGGAAGCGGCGGACCAGCTCCTTCATCGCGATCGCCTGCGCCGACAGCTCCTCGGCCGACGCCGCCATGTTGGTGGCGTTGCCCGAGTTGTTCTCGGTGAGCTTGGCGACGTTCTGGATCGCGCGGCCGACCTCCTGCGCGGTGGCCGACTGCTCGTCGGTGGCGCTGGCGATCTGCGAGATCGACTGGGCCGTGCTCTGCACGCCATCGATGATCTGCTTGAGCGCGTTGCCGGTCTCCTCGGACAGCTTCGTGCCCTCGACGACGCGCTGCGTCGACTCGCGGATCAGTCCGGTGATCTGCTTGGCCGCCTCGCTGCTGCGCTCGGCCAGCTTGCGGACCTCGTCGGCGACGACCGCGAAGCCCAGGCCGTGCTCGCCGGCGCGGGCCGCCTCGATCGCGGCGTTGAGGGCCAGCAGGTTGGTCTGGCTGGCGATCTCGCTGATGACCTGGATGATCTCGCTGATCCGCTCGCTCGAGCGGTTGATCTCCTTCATCGCGGTGATCGAGCGGTCGACGGCCTGGCCGCCGGCCGTGGCGCGCTTGCTCGTCTCGTCGGCGATCGAGTTGGCCTCGCCCGCGTTCTTGGCGATCAGGCGGATGCTCTCGGTCAGTTGGTCGACCGACGCCGTCATCTGCTCGACGGTCGCGGCGTTCGTCTGCGAGGCCTCCGACAGGCTGCTCGAGGCGTTGCTGATCGTGCCGGCGCTGGCGCTGAACTGCTCGGCGCCCTCCTTGATCTGCACGATGATGCCGCGCAGGTCCTTGATCATGTTGCCGAGTCCGCCGCCCAGCTGGCCGACCGGGTCGGCGCCGGCGACGTCGTGGGTGACCGTCAGGTCGCCCTTCGCGGCGGCGTCGACGACGTGCAGCAGCGTGTCGACCTTGGCGCGCAGCTCGGCGGCGGCCTGCGCCTCGGCGGCGGCGCGCTGCTCGATCTCCTGCGCCAGCTTCTTCTGCTGGGTCACGACCTCCCAGTTGACGACGGCGCCCGCGAAGTTGCCGGCGGTGTCCCAAAGGCCCGAGGCCGACAGCGAGATGGTCTCGGTCGCGAGCTGGAACTCGGCCGTGTGGTTGCGGCCGCGCAGCGACGCCAGCAGGCTGCGCTGGTGCGCCGGGTTCTTGTGGAACCGGTCGATGTTGATGCCCTGGACCTGGTCGGCGCGGACGCCGAACTTCTCGACCAGCACGCTCTCCAGCAAGCGCAGGGTCTGCGCCGACTTCTTGTTGCCGTAGATGACGTTGAAGTTGGCGTCGCAGACGAGCACGTTGGTCGCGATCGCGTCCATCGCGTCGGTCGTGCGCTTGGCGCTCGTCGCGATGTGGCGCGCGGCGGTGATGTCGCTGGCGAACTTGACGACCTTGTAGACCGTGCCGTTCTCGTCCTTCAGCGGGAAGTACGTGGCGTTGATCCACACTTCCTTGGCGCCCTTGCCGACGCGCTGGAAGTCGCCGTTCTGGGCGATGCCCATGTTCAGCTTGTTCCAGAAGTCGCGGTACTCGTTGCTGCGGGTGAAGTCCGCCGGCACGAACATGCTGTGGTGCTGGCCCTGGATCTCGCTGAGCGTGTAGCCGAGCGTCTTCAGGAAGTTCTCGTTGGCCGTGATGACGGTGCCATCGAGATTGAACTCGATCATCGCCATCTGCTGGCCGACGGCTGCGACGAGCTTGCTGCTCTCGCCGCCATTCGTCGCCGCGCCGGTCTTGCCCTTGCCGCGCGAGGCGGCCTTCTTGGTCGTCGTCGTCATCTCAGTTGCCTTCCTTGCCGTTCGTGTTCGTGTTGTTGTTGTTTCCCAGGGTTCCACCGAGCTCGCTGCCCACGAGGAGGCGAGCCATGTCCAGCAGGACCAGCAGGCGCTCCTTGCGGCGCGCCAGACCGGTCACGTAGTCCTTGCCCGCGCGCACCAGCGACGGCGGCGTGGGCGAGATGTCTTCGTGCGAGAGCCGCAGCACCTCGCTGACGCCGTCCACGACGACGCCGACGGTGCGGCCGTGCAGGTTCATCACCACGATGCGCGTGGCGTCGCTGGCCTGCTGATCGGCCATGCCGAAGCGCTTGCGCAGGTTCAGGATCGGGATGACGTTGCCGCGGAGGTTGATCACGCCGAGCACGTGCTCGGGCACCTCGGGCACCTGCGTGATGCAGCCGACCAGGATGATCTCCTGGACGGTCATGATGTTGACGCCGTACTCCTCGTCACCGAGGCGGAAGCTGACGACCTGGAAGGTCTTGCCGTCCTTCTGGGCCATCACCTGATTCCCCGCGTCGGCCTTTGGCGCCTCGGCGGCCTTCGTAGGCGCCGTTGGCGCCGTCATCGTCGTCATCGCTTCCTTTCCTCGCTGCGGAACCACTCGGAGGCCGACATGTGTCGGCCCCCATGTGTCGACACGGAAAGGGTTTGGGCTTGCTTGGTTCTTCCCCTACGAACGATCGCGCGCGCGCTCGCTGCGGACGACGTAGTGCAGCGAAGCCGCGGACCACGCCCGACCACAATCCCTTGTGGTCAGAGCGAGGCATGGATGACGGCCCCCTACGCACTCCGGCCCGCGCGCGGGTGCATCCGGGCAGGCCAAGCCCGACGAATCAGGCGGGTTTTTCTCGCCCGCAGGCGTCCAGGCCCGCGCCCGGCCTCACTCCCACTCGATCGTCGCCGGCGGCTTGCTGCTGATGTCGAGGCAGACGCGCGAGAAGCCCTTCACCTCGTTGAGGATCCGGTTGCTGATGCGCTTGAGCACCGGCGTCGGCAGCAGCTCCCAGTCGGCCGTCATCGCGTCCTGGCTGCTGACCAGGCGCAGCATGCACACGTCCTCGTAGACGCGCGCGTCGCCCTTCACGCCGACCGACTTCTGCGGCACGTAGACGGCGAAGTACTGCCACAGGCCCTTGTGCAGGCCGTTCTTCTCGACCTCCTCGCGCACGACGCGATCGGCGCCGCGCAGCGGCTCGAGCTTCTGCCGCGTCACCTCGCCGAGGCACCGCACCGCCAGGCCCGGCCCGGGGAACGGCTGCCGGTCGACGAGCGAACTCGGCAGTCCGAGCTCGCGTCCGAGCGCGCGCACCTCGTCCTTGAACAGGTCGCGCAGCGGCTCGACGAGCGTCATGTCGAGGTCCTTGGGCAGGCCGCCGACGTTGTGGTGGCTCTTGATCGTCGACGTCGCGCCGCCGTGCGCCGCGACCGACTCGATCACGTCCGGATACAGCGTGCCCTGGCCGAGGAACTTCGCGTGCTCGCTGCGCTTGGCCTGCTCGCGGAACACGTCGACGAAGACCTTGCCGATGATCTTGCGCTTCCTCTCGGGATCGCTGACGCCCTGCAGCTCGCCGAGGAAACGGTCGCTCGCGTCCACCACCGTCAGGTCCATGCGGTAGTGGTCGCGGAACAGCTCCTCGACGCCCTCGCGCTCGCCGGCGCACAGCAGGCCGTTGTCGACGAACACGCAGTGCAGGCGCTTGCCGATCGCGCGGTGGATGAGCACCGCCGCGACCGAGCTGTCGACGCCGCCCGACAGGCCCATCACGACCTCGCCGGTCTCGCCGACCAGCTTGCGCACGGCCTCGACCTTGACGTCGATCAGGTTGCCGGGGTTCCAATCGGTCCGGCACTTCGCCACGCCGAGCACGAAGTTGCGCAGCATGACCGCGCCGTCCTCGGTGTGGGCAACCTCGGGGTGGAACTGCAGGCCGAAGAAGCCGCGCTTGCGGTCGGCGACGACGGCGAACGGGCAAGGCTCGCTGCGCGCGAGCACCTCGAAGCCCGGGCCGAGCTTGGCGACCTTGTCGCCGTGCGACATCCAGACGATGCCGTCCTGGCGGCAGCCGGCCAGCAGGTCGGCGGCGTCGTCGACGCGCAGCTCCGTGCGGCCGTACTCGGCGCCTTCCTTGGCCGGCGTGACCTCGCCGCCGGTGTTCTGACTGAGCCACTGCAGGCCGTAGCAGATGCCGAGCACCGGCACGCCTTGCCGCAGGATCGCCGGATCGAGCGCCGGCGCGTCGTGCTCGTACACCGAGCGCGGCCCGCCGCTGAGGATCACCGCCGTCGGGCGCATGTGCTGGAACGTGAACATCGCGCGCTCGGGCACCGTGATGCGCGAGTAGACGCCGAGCTCACGGACGCGACGGGCGATCAGCTGGCAGTATTGGGCGCCGAAGTCGACGATCAGGACGCCGCCGGACGGGCCCTCGCTCTCTTGCTGGTGGCTCATGCTTCGCCGCTGTAGTTCGGCGCTTCCTTGGTGATCTGGATGTCGTGCGGGTGCGACTCGCGCAGGCCGGCGGCGGTGACGCGCAGGAACTTCGCCTTCGCCGCGAGCTCCGGCAGCGTGCGCGCGCCGTTGTAGCCCATGCCGGAGCGGATGCCGCCGACGAGCTGGTAGACGAAGTCGGCGACGCCGCCCTTGAACGGCACCATGCCCTCGACGCCTTCCGGCACGAACTTCATGCGCTCCTTGACCTCGCCCTGCGCGTAGCGGTCGGCCGAGCCGAGCTCCATCGCGCCGAGCGAGCCCATGCCGCGCACCGTCTTGAACTGGCGGCCGCGGAACAGGATCGACTCGCCGGGCGACTCCTCGACGCCGGCGAGCATCGAGCCGAGCATCACGCACGAAGCGCCGGCGGCCAGCGCCTTGACGATGTCGCCGCTCTGGCGGATGCCGCCGTCGGCGATCACCGGCACGCCGGCCGGCGCGCACGCCTTCAGCGAATCGAGCACGGCGGTCAGCTGCGGCACGCCGCAGCCGGTGACGATGCGCGTCGTGCAGATCGAGCCCGGGCCGATGCCGACCTTGACACCGTCGGCGCCGGCGTCGACCAGCGCCGCGGCGCCGTCGTAGGTGGCGACGTTGCCGGCGACGACCGGGATGCCGCAAGCCTTCTTGATGGCCTTGACGGTGTCGATGACGTTCTTGCTGTGGCCGTGCGCGGTGTCGACGACGACGACGTCGCAGCCGGCCTCGACGAGGCGGCCGACGCGCGCGAGGTCGTGCACGCCGACGGCGGCGCCGACGAGCAGCCGGCCGCGGCCGTCGCGCGCCGCCGAGGGGAACTCCTCGGTGCCGCGGATGTCCTTCATCGTGATGAGCCCGGCGAGGCGGCCGTCGGGCTGCACGAGGATCAGCTTCTCGACCTTGTTCTGGCGCAGGATCTGGCGCGCCTGATCGAGCGTCGTGCCCGGCACGGCGGTGACCAGGTTCTGCTTGGTCATCACCGCGCCGACCGTGGTCTCGCGGTTGTCGACGAAGCGCAGGTCGCGATGCGTCAGGATGCCGACGACCTTGCGGCTGTCGTCGACCACCGGCAGGCCGCTGATCTTGTGCGCCGTCATCAGGTCCTTGGCGCGGCCGACGGTGTCCTCGGCGCGCAGCGCGACGGGATCCATGATCACGCCGTTGGCCGAGCGCTTGACCTTGTCGACCTCGCCGACCTGCTTCTCGACGGAGAGGTTCTTGTGGACGATGCCGATGCCGCCTTGCTGCGCCAGCGCCACCGCCATGCGCGACTCGGTGACGGTGTCCATCGCCGCGCCGACGATCGGGATCTGCAGATCGACGCCGCGGCAGAGGCGCGAGCGCGTGTCGACGTCGCGGGGCAGCGCCGAGGCCATCTGCGGCACCAGCAGGACGTCGTCGTAGGTGAGGCCTTCGCCCAGGAACTCGGCCAAGTCGCTTTCTCCGGAGGGTTCGGGAAAGCGTGCCGAGCCTAGCGACGGGCCGTCCGCGCCGCCACGTCAGCGTCGACGATTCCGTCGCCGGCACGGATGCGCAGAGCCGGCGCCAGCGGCCAGCGCACGGGCGCCATGCCCGGGGCGACGGCGACGGCGAGTTCGCGGGTCGCGCCATCGGCCACCAGGGTGAACGTCGCCGGCCCGGAGGGCAGCCGCAGGTCGACCCCGGTCGGTGGCGCCGCAGCGACGCCGGCGAAGCCGCTCTCGCAGGCGTACCGCAGTTCGCCCGGCGCGCGCAGCGGCGGCTCGAACTCGACGCGGACCGGCAAGCGCTCGGCGGCGTCGGGCGCG
>JBEITC010000362.1:0-4265 GCA_040375075.1 Planctomycetota bacterium
ATCTCGAGCGCGGCGCGCCGCTGGTCTGCGGGCCGTACGACGCGCAGAAGGGCGTGCTGACGATCGTCGTCGATCCGTGGCAGCGCGGCGCGCCGCCGCGCTTCACCGTCGACAAGTCCTACGTCGTCGATCGCCGCGCGCGCTCGCAGCACGGTCGCCTGCGCGACGCCGTGCGCACGGCGTTCGCCACGCCGCTGCTCGCCGAGGTGCTGGCCGGCCAGCACGTCGTCCGCGCCGACGACGCGCGCCGCCAACGCGCCGCCGAAGCGCTCGTCGCCTACGGCCTCAACGACGCGCAGGTGGCCGCGGGCGCTGGCGCGATCGCCACCGAGAGCCTCGCGCTCGTGCAGGGCCCGCCCGGCACCGGCAAGACGCGCCTGCTCGCCGCCGTGATCGCGGCGCTGTGCGCGCGCGGCTGCCGCATCGCGCTCTCCGCGTTCACGCACCGCGCCGTCGACAACGCGCTGCTGGCGATCCGCAAGGCATCGCCCGACGTGCGCCTGATCAAGCTGGCGTCGTCGTCGGCCGACGCCGGCGAACTGCGCGCCGCCGGCGTGCAGCTGGTCGACGCCAAGCAGCTGCGCGCGCCCGACAAGGGCTGCGTCGTCGCCGGCACCTGCTACCAGCTCGACCGGCTGCAGGACCGCGAGCGCTTCCACTACGCGGTCTTCGACGAAGCGGGCCAGCTGCCGATCCCGCACGCGCTGCCGGGCATGGCGCGCGCGCAGCGCTGGCTGTTCTTCGGCGACCACATGCAGCTGCCGCCGGTGATCACGACGACCGCGGCCGACCCCGCCGCGGCGCAGTCGATCTTCGAGTTCCTGCACGATCGCTACGGCAGCAGCCTGCTCGACGTCACGTACCGCATGAACGAAGGCGTCTGCCGCGTCGTCAGCGAGACGTTCTACGACGGCCGGCTGCGCGCGGCGCCGTCCGCGGCGGCGCGGCGGCTGCCGTTCACGCCGGGCGGTCGCCACGACGAAGCGCTCGACCCCGAGCATCCCGTGACGTGGCTGCGCATCGACCATCGCCAGCCGGGCGCGCGCGCGCCCGAGGAAGCCGCTGCCGTCGCCGACCTCGTCGAGGACCTCGTGCGTCGCCACGGCGTGCCCGCGCACGAGATCGCGGTGATCGCGCCGTTCCGCGCGCAGGTGCGCCAGCTGCGCAGCATGATCGACCAGAAGGAACTGCCCGGCGGTCGCGACGTCGTCTGCGACACCGTCGACAGCATCCAGGGCCAGGAACGCGAAGCGGTGATCGTCTCGCTGACCAGCGGCGATCCGACCGAGTCCCGCGGCCGCGGCGCCTTCCACCTGTCGCTCAACCGGCTCAACGTCGCGCTCTCGCGCGCGCGCACCAAGGCGGTCCTGGTCGCCAGCGCGCACGCCTTCCGCGCGTTGCCCGACGAGCCCGATGGCCTGCGCATGGCGTCGCGTTGCAAGGAACTGCGCGATCGCGTGCGGCAGATCGACGTGACCCGGCTGTACGCGATCGTCGGTGGCGCGTCGTGAGCGCGCCCGCAACCGGGCCCGGGCCGGCGGCGAACTCGGCGCGCGAACGGTTCGCCGACGCCGTCGGCTGGTGCGGCACGGCGGCGATCCTCGGCGCGTTCGCGCTCAACAGCTTCCACGTGCTCGGCCCGCACGACGCGCGCTACCTGCTGCTCAACCTCGGCGGGGCAGCCGGCGTCGGCTGGGTGTGCTGGCGCAAGCGCGCGTGGCAGGCGTTCTGGCTGGAGGCCGTCTGGGGCCTCGTCGCCGCGGTCGCGCTCGTGCGCGCGGTCGTCGCCGGCTGAGCGCGCGCCGCGACGCGCGTGGTCCTGCGGTCACGCTGGCCGTGGCGCTCGCAGGGATGGCTGCCGCGCCGCGCGGGCGAAGCGTCGGCTGCGGCTGTTCGGTGCGTGCGCCAGCAGGCGGCTGCCGTCGCGCCCGCCGCGCCGCGTGCAAGTTGCCGACGGCGTCCGAACGCTCGACCCGCGTGGCATCGCGGATCTGCCGTCGCGCCCGCTGCGCCGCATGCAAGCAGCCGACGGCGTCCGAGCACGCGACCCGCGCCGCCTCAGGCAGCCGCTCTCGCGCCCGCCGCGCACCCGACGCCGGCGCTGCGCGCGCGGACGGCGTCCTGCGGCCCGACGCTCTCGTTCCCGCCGAACGGCCCATGGACAGCGGCGCGCGCGCGCGGCGTGATGCCAGCGCCGATGCCTCACGTCTCCGCCGCCGAAGCCGTCCGCCTCGTCCAGTCCGGCCACCGCGTGTTCGTGCACGGCGCCGCGGCCACGCCCCAGGCGCTGCTGCGCGCGCTCGCCGCCCGCCGCGACGAACTGCGCGACGTCGAGCTCGTGCACCTGCACACCGAGGGCGACAACCCGCTGGTCGGCCCTGGCATGGCCGCGAGCTTCCGCACCAACGCGCTGTTCCTCGGGCCCAACCTGCGCGAAGCGGTCGCGCGCGGCGACGCCGACTACCTGCCGGCCTTCCTCAGCGAGATGCCGGCGCTGTTCCGCGATCGTGTGCTGCCGCTCGACGTCGCCTTCGTGCACGTCTCGCCGCCCGACCGCCACGGCTTCTGCTCGCTCGGCTGCTCGGTCGACATCGCCCGCGCCGCCTGCGACTCGGCGCGCGTGCTCGTCGCGCAGGTCAACCGCCGCATGCCGCGCAGCCTCGGCGACGGCCTGCTGCACGTCTCCCGCTTCGCCGCCACCGTCGAGGTCGACGAAGAGCTGCCGACGCACGCGCCGCCGGCGCTCGGCGAGCTCGAACACGCGATCGGTCGCCACTGCGCGGCCCTGGTCGACGACGGCGCGACGCTGCAGATGGGCATCGGCGCGATCCCCGACGCCGTGCTCGCGGCGCTGCGCACGCACAAGGACCTCGGCGTGCACACCGAGATGTTCGCCGACGGCGTGCTCGACCTCGTCGCGCGCGGCGTGGTCACCGGCCGGCGCAAGGTCGTGCACCCGGGCAAGGTCGTCGCCGGCTTCGCCATGGGCACGCGCGCCGTCTACGACTTCCTCGACGACAACCCGCAGGTGGCGATGCTCGACATCGCCTACGTCAACGATCCGCAGGTGATCCGCCGCAACCCCAAGGTCGTCGCCATCAACAGCGCGATCGAGGTCGACCTCACCGGTCAGGTCTGCGCCGATTCGATCGGCACGCGCATGTTCTCGGGCGTCGGCGGGCAGATGGACTTCCTGCGCGGCGCGGCGTTGTCGGCGGGCGGCAAGCCGGTGATCGCGCTGCCGGCGACCACGTCGAAGGGCGTCTCGCGCATCGTGCCGACGCTCAACGTCGGCGCCGGCGTGGTGACGACGCGCGCGCACGTGCACTGGGTCGTGACCGAGCACGGCGCCGTCGACCTGCACGGCAAGAACCTGCGCCAACGCGCCAAGGCGCTGATCGGCATCGCCGCGCCGGAGCGGCGCGAGCAGTTGGAGCAGGCCGCGCGCGAGCGCTTCGGCCGGTTCGACTGAGCGTCCTCAGTCCTTCGGCGCGCGGCGCAGCAGGAAGCGGTCGCGCAGCGGGCGGCTGCCGTCCTTCGGCTCGATCGACCAGTGGCCGGCGATCTCGTCGCCGTCGACCGACACCGTGCCGAGGTAGCGCACGGCGTGGCCGGTCATCTCGAAGACCATCTCGCCCTTGCCGGCGAGGCGCACGCTGGTGTGCGTCGGGCCCTGGTAGGTCTTGACGAAGTTGACGACGCGGCCGTGCACCTCGCCCTCGACGACCGAGTGCTCCGGCAGTTCGGCCAGGATCTCGACTTCGCCGATCAGGCGGGCGGCCATGGTGTCCTCGCCGAAGACCTCGCGGTCGAGCGTGTGCGTGCCGGCCACCAGCGTGTCGGCGTCGCGCATCGAGCCGACGAACGACTGGCCGCGCTGGGCGAGGCGCATCGTGATGCCGTGCGGACGCCCGTCCTGGACGTAGTGCCCTTGCCAGTCCCCGCCGAGATCGTGATTCGTCATGGCTCCTTCGGCAGCAGCGCCGCGAGCAGTTGCGCGGCCAGTTCTGCGGGCGTGAGTGTGCCATCGAGCATCGCGTGCGCAATGACTTCGGCGGCCGTCGGCGCCAGGAACGCGGCGTGCCGCGCCGAAGCGACCATGGCATCGGCGTCGCTCGCGCTTGCTCCGCTGGAAGATCTTTCGCCAGCGCGCCGGATTGCGGTCGCACGGTCGATGGCGACGTGTCCGACGAGCGTGCGCGCGCCGGCCGCAGCGGCGCCGGCGGCGGCCTGCGCGCGCAGCGCCGGCGTCGCGAAGTTGCCAT
>JBEITC010000474.1:0-3091 GCA_040375075.1 Planctomycetota bacterium
CTCGCCGCCGCGGCGACGACGCTCGGCGTGACGACGGATGCGCTGACGACCGCCGGGCCCGACGGCGCGCCGCGCTGGAAGACCATCGACGCGATCGAGCTGCGCGCGCCGCGCGCCGGCGTCGTCGAGACCATGGCCGGCGCCGACGGCGCGCTGGTCGACGGCCACGACATCTGGGCGACGATCATCGACCCGACGGCGGTGCGCTGCCGCGTGCGCGCGCTGCAGAGCGACCTCGGTCGCCTGCGCGACGGCCTGCCGACGGCGATCGTGCCGGCCAGCACCGCCGACCCGGCGCTGCGCGTGGCTGCGACGCTGCAGTTCGCGACCGGCGGCGACGCGGCGCAGCGCACGTTCGACCTGTGCGCGATGCCGCAGCAGCCGACGGCGTTCCTGCGCCCCGGCGTGGCGGTGTTCGTCGAGATCACCACGCTCGGCACGGCCGAGCCGACGCTCGCGATCCCGCGCAGCGCCGTGCTGCAGGACGGCCTGCAGCGCGTGTTCTTCCGCCGCGACCCCAAGGACCGCGACAAGGTCATCCGCGTCGAAGCCGACCTCGGCGTCGACGACGGCCGCTGGGTCGAGGTCAAGAGCGGCCTGATGGACGGCGACGAAGTGGTGACGACCGGCGCCTACGAGCTGGTGCTGGCGAGCTCGGCGCAGGCGACCAGGGGCGGCCACTTCCACGCCGACGGCACCTGGCACGAGGACCACGAGTAGGCCGCCATGTTCCGCCAACTGATCGCGTTCGCGCTGCAGCGGCCGTTCGTCGTCCTCGTCGGCGCAGTCATGCTGGTGCTCGCCGCCGTCTGGCGCGTCGGCACGATGCCGGTCGACGTCTTCCCCGAGCTCAACGCGCCGACCGTCGTGGTGATGGCCGAGAGCCCCGGCCTCGCCGCCGACGAGGTCGAGCAGATGGTGACCTTCCCGCTGGAGACCGCGACCGCCGGCCTGCCCGGCGTGCGCCGCGTGCGCAGCGCCTCGGCCATCGGCCTCGGCATCGTCTGGGTCGAGTTCGATTGGGGCGAGGACATCTTCCGCGCGCGCACGCTGGTCGCCGAGAAGCTCTCGACGGTGCGCGAGAGCCTGCCGGCGAACGTGCACGCCGAGATCACGCCGATCACGTCGATCACCGGCGAGATCATGCTGCTGTCGGTGACGTCGCCCGACGGCCGCGCCAATCCGCAGCAACTGCGCACCTACGCCGAGTTCGACCTGCGCAACCGCCTGATGGCGGTGCCGGGCGTGGCGCAGGTGGTCGCGATCGGCGGCGAGCTCGCCGAGTACCAGGCGCTCGTGCGCCAGGACGACCTGCGCCTCTTCGACCTGACGATGGACGACGTCGTGCGCGCGGTCCGCGACGCGCACGCCACCGCCGGCGCTGGCTACCTGCCCGACGTCGAGGGCCTCGAACTGCCGATCCGCCAGACCGGCCGCGTGCGCTCGCTCGCCGACCTCGCTGGCGCGGTCGTCGCCCACCGCGACGGCCACCCGGTGACCATCGGCCAGGTCGCCGAGGTCCGCCTGGGCGCGACCCCGAGCCGGGGCGCTGCCGCCGACGACGGCCGCAAGGCCGTCGTGATGTCGGTGCAGAAGTCGCCGGGCACCAACACGCTGGCGCTGACCGACGCGATCGACCGCAAGCTCGCCGAGGCGCAGGCGGCGCTGCCGGCCGGCATGGCGCTGAACACGCACGTGATGCGCCAGTCGGACTTCATCCAGCGCTCGGTCGACAACCTGGTCAAGGTGCTGCGCGACGCGTCGATCTTCATCGTGATCGTGCTCGTGCTGTTCCTGATGGACGTGCGCACGACGCTGATCACGCTGACCGCGCTCCCGCTCAGCCTCGCGGTCGCGTTCCTCGTGCTGTCGGCGCTCGGCCTGACGATCAACGTGATGACGCTCGGCGGCCTCGCTGTCGCCATCGGCGAGCTGGTCGACGACGCCATCATCGACGTCGAGAACGTGTTCCGCCGCCTGCGCGAGAACGCCGCGCGGCCAGCCGGCGAACGGCTGCCGGCGCTCCGCGTCGTGTTCCAGGCCAGCAACGAGATCCGCAGCGCCGTCGTGTTCGCGACGGTGATCCTCGGCATGGTGTTCGTGCCGCTGCTGTTCCTCGGCGGGCTCGAGGGCAGGTTCTTCCGGCCGCTCGCGGTCGCCTACATCGCGTCGACGTTCGCCTCGCTGGTCGTCGCGCTGACGGTGACGCCGGTGCTGTGCCGGCTGCTGCTCGGCAAGCTCGGCGCGAGCGGCGACCACGGCCCGAGCCGGCTCGTGCAGTGGCTGCAGGCGCGCTACGCCGGCGTGCTGCAGGCTGCGCTGCGCCGCCGCAAGCCGCTGCTCGCCGGCGCGGGGCTCGCCGCCGCCGCCAGCCTCGCGGTCGCGTCGACGTTCGGCACCAGCTTCCTGCCGACCTTCCACGAGGGCACCTACACCGTGTTCCTGATGGCGCCGCCCGGCACGTCGCTGGCGGAGAGCGACCGGTTGGCGAGCGGCATCGAAGCGCAGCTGTGCGCGGTCCCCGGCGTGCGCACGGTCGTGCGCCGCACCGGCCGCGCCGAGCGCGACGAGCACGCCGAACCGGTCAGCAGTTCGGAGATCGAGGTCGTCGTCGCCGCCGACGCCGACCGCACGGCCGTGCGCGCGGGCATCGACGCCGTGCTCGGCAAGGCGCCGGGCGTGACCACTGCCGTCGGCCAGCCGATCGAGCACCGCCTCTCGCACGTGATGTCGGGCACGCCGGCGGCGATCGCGGTGACGGCCTACGGCGACGACCTCGCGGTGCTGCGCAGCCTCGCCAAGCGACTGGAAGCCGCCATCAAGGCGGTGCCGGGCACGCGCGACGTGCTGGCCAACCGCGAGGTGATGATCACCTCGCTGCCGGTGCGCTACCGCCCGCAGGACCTCGCCGCCGCCGGCCTGTCGCCGGCCGAGGCGGCGCGTCAGGTGCAGCACGCCATCGCCGGCGCGCATGCCGCCGACGTGATCGACGGCAGCCGCCGCATCGCGCTGACCGTGCGGCTGCACCCCGACGAACGCGCCGACGTCGCCGACGTCGGCGAGTTGGAGCTGCGCGGCGCCGCGGGCGCGC
>JBEITC010000436.1:0-3523 GCA_040375075.1 Planctomycetota bacterium
GCTGCGGCCGCACCTGCTGCCGGCGTGGGCCGAGTTCCAGCGGCAGCTCGCCGCCGGCCGCTACGACGGCGCGCTCGAAGCGCGCACCGCCGCGCGCCTCGTCGCGCTGTGCAGCCACGCGCTCGGCTTCGTGCCGCTCGAGGCGCTGCCGACGACGCTTGGCGAGAGCGGCGGCCCCGGCACGGTCGTCGACCGCTTGACCGAGGAGCTGACGCGCGCGATCGACCAGCTGACGCGGCCGGTCGACGCCATCAAGCACCAGGCCAAGACCGTGACCGTCGGCATCTCGCGCGCCGACGAGGAAGTGCTGCAGGCGCCGCTCGTGCAGGCGCTGCTCGCCGCCGGCGCGCCGCGCGACCGCGTCGGCTACCGCGACCTGCGCGCGCTCGCCGGGCTCGATCCGGCGGTCGCCGAGGTGCTCGGCAGCACCCGCTACCGCATCGACGGCGACGCCGAGGCCGGCACCGCCCGCATCGAGGCGATCGACCAGCGCGGCGTCGCCGCGGGCATGCGTTCGCGCACGACCGGCAACCCGCCGCTGCGCGGCACCAAGCACCTCGTCGCCGTCGAGAAGCAGTGCTTCCTCGCCCGCGGCCGCAGCGACGACCGCACCGTCGTCATGGTGCCCGAGGTCGAGCAGAACCGGACCGTCGGCATGACCCTGCTGCACGTGCGCTTCCGCGACCGGCTCGACGCCGCCACGCTGCGCTCCGTGCTCGCGAGCTACCGCCACCGCCACGCCGCGCTGGTCGACGCGGTGACCGAGACCGAGGCGACGTTCGACGAGACGAAGCTGGCGGAGATCCCGGTCGTCGACCTGCTGTGCGAGCCGATCAACGCGCTGGCGGATCGCTGGCGCGACGGCGCGAAGCGGCGCTGACGGGTCGGGTTGCGCACGGTCTGGAGCAGGTCCACGGCGCGCCGCTGGCAGCCGCGCGCCTGCCGCCTTCACGACGGCAGATCGGCGCCCGGCCGGATGCCAACGAGGAACTCTTCCACCGGCAGACAGAGCACGCCGTCGCGCACCGTGCGCTCGCGGCCCCGGTAGAGCAGGACGCGCCTGGCCTGCGGGTAGTCCTCGCCGAAGGCCTTCAGCGAGCGCAGGTCGGACTGGGCCACGCGCCGCCCGTTCTTGACCTCGATCGCCCAGAACCCGTCCTTGCCGTAGACGACGAAGTCGACCTCGACGCCGCTCTTGGTCCGCCAGTAGTGCAGGGAGAGATCCCCGACGGAGTAGTCGATCCATGCGCGCAGGTGCTGGGCGACGAGCCCTTCGAGCGCGTGGCCTTCGATCCCCTCGGGCGCGTCGAGCGGCCCCGAGGGGCGCACGGAACGATAGACGCCGGCGTCGAACCAGTAGAACTTCGGATGGCCGACGAGATGTCGCTGCGCGCGACGCGAGAACACGGGCAACCGGTAGCCGATCAGCATGTCCTCGAGGACCTCGAGGTAGCCGTCCACCGTGGCACGACTGACCTCGCACTCCCGCGACACGTTGGCGAGGTTGAGCGGCTGCCCCTGCGCGAAGGACATCGCCTCCAGGAACCGGCCGAACGACGCGAGGTTGCGCACGAGACCCTCGGCCTTCACCTCTTCGCGCATGTAGAGACCGACATAGGCCTGCAAGGCCCGCAGCGGCTCCGGCGCCATCACGATGCCGGGCACGAGCCCGCAACGGAGCGCCTCGCCCAAGTCGAAACGCGCGCCCAGTTCGACGGCGAGGAACGGATGCATCGTGCAGCGGACGGCGCGGCCACCGAGGAGGTCCGTGCCGGTCCGCCGCAGCTTCCTGGCGCTCGAACCCGTCAGCACGAACCGGTGTCCGCCCTTCCGTTCGATGAGCGCGTGGACGACCGTCAGCACTTCGGGCGCGCGCTGCACCTCGTCGAGGACGACGACTGACGGCTTCTTCAGCGCCGCGACCCGCTCGCGCAGCGATTCCGGGCGCGCAACGAGCGCCCGCTCCTCAGCGGGATCCAACAGGTCGATGGCCAGCGCGTCGGGGAACATCGCGCGCAGCCACGTCGACTTGCCCGTTCCACGCGGGCCGAGCAGGAAGAAGTGACCCGCGGGCGGCGCCAGGAGCCGTGTCGATCCCGTCATATATGCTTCGTTTTTTACGGATTGGATAGAAGAGTGTCGACCCCCGGCTCGCGCCGCGGGACGCCCCCAACGTGCCATCGCGGCCTTTTCCGTGGCACGGCGATCCCTATCCTCTCCGCCCCGATGCCCGTTCCCCTCATCGACCTGACGCGCGACAAGGCGCAGCTCGCCGAAGTCGAAGCCGCCGTCGTCCGCGTCGTCCGCAGCGGCCAGTACATCCTCGGTCCCGAGGTCGAGAACCTCGAACGCGAACTGCAGCAGTACCTCGGCTGCAAGCACGCGCTGACCATGTCGTCCGGCACCGACGCGCTGCTGGCGCCGCTGATGGCGCTCGGCATCGGCCCGGGCGACGAGGTCGTGCTGCCGACGTACAGCTTCTTCGCCACCGCCGGCGTGGTCGCGCGCGTCGGCGCGACGCCGGTGTTCGTCGACGTCGAGCCGACGTGGCTGAACGTCGACGTGCAGAAGCTCGAGGAGGCGCTGACGCGCTGCAAGCGGCCCAAGGCCGTGATGGCGGTGCACCTGTTCGGCGCCGCCTTCGACGTCGACGCCGTGCTCGCCGTCTGCCGCAGGTTCTCGGTGCCGCTGATCGAGGACGCGGCGCAGGCGATCGGCACCAAGCACAAGGGCCGCATGGCCGGCGGCGACGGGCTGTGCGCCGGCTGGTCGACGTTCCCGACCAAGAACATGGGCGGCATCGGCGACGGCGGCTTCCTGACCACCAACGACGACGAGTTCGCCGCGACCTGCAAGCTGCTGCGCAACCACGGCCAGGCCGAGCTCTACAAGCACCACAAGATCGGCGGCAACTTCCGCATGGACGCGATCCAGGCGGCGGCGCTGCGCATCAAGCTGCGCGGCATGGAGCAGGTGACCATGCAGCGCCGCGAGAACGCCGAGCGCTACCGCCGGCTGTTCGCCGAGGCGCAGCTGATGGAGTGGTGCAAGCTGCCGGTCGACACCGACCGCCACGCCTACCACCAGTTCGTCCTGCGCGTGCCGCAGCAGCAGCGCGACCCGGCGATCTCCCACCTGCGCCAGCAGGGCATCGGCTGCGCCGTCTACTACCCGATCCCGTTCCACCGCCAGCCGTGCTTCCAGTACCTCGGCGCCGATGTGGCGGGCTTCCCGGTCGCCGATCAGGCGGCCGCGGAAGCGCTGGCGCTGCCGATCTTCCAGGGCCTGACCGAGGCCGAGCAGATCGACGTCGTCGGCGCGCTGAAGAAGTTCGTGCGCGGTTGAGCGCCATGGACGTCCGCCCGCTGCTGCTGCTGCTCGCCGCCGCGCTCGCCGCGTGCGGCAGCGCGCCGCCTGCGCCGCAGTCGACCGAGCCCGCGACGAACGCGCCGACGGTCGCCGTGCCGTCGCTGCCCGCGACCACGCCGGTCGACGCGGCGCCAGCGCTCGCGCCCGCGCCGCC
>JBEITC010000290.1:0-5206 GCA_040375075.1 Planctomycetota bacterium
GACGTCGCGCGGTTCGGGCCACGCCTGACGTCGAACTTCCGCGATGGCCGCGGCATCGAGGGCGCCGATGCCGCTGGCGAGGTCGGGATCGACCCGCCGCAACGACACGGCGCGCGCGCGGCGCTCCTCGAGCGGCGCGTCGTCGAGGAAGGCGTAGGGCTTGGCGTGCAGGATCGCCTCCGCGAACGGCGACGGCGCGGCGCGGTCGACGGCATGCAGGCCGATGCCGCCGCCGCGGATGCGCGCCACCAGCGCCAGCAGGCCGTCGACGTCCATCGCTTCGTGCAGCGTGTCGTGCACCGTCTGCGCGACGATCGGATGGTCCTCGGGCACGTCGATCGGCCCCGGCGGCAGCGTCTCGGGGCAGGCCTGCGCCTGCGGGAACGCCGCCGCCAGCGCGTCGTCGGCGCGGAAACGCAGCAGCGGTGCAGGCACCTTGCTGCCGCCGCGGAAGCGCTCGACCAGCAGCGAACCGGTGACGTTCCAGCGCCAGCGCGCCTGGAACATCGGCGACGGCAGCATCGCCTGCACCAGCACGTCGCGCACGGTGTTGGGGTGCAGGTAGCTCCACACGTCCTCGAGCGGGAAGCTGTGCATCGGCCCGAGCGAGATCAGCACGCGGTCCTCGTCGGCGGCCGCTTGCAGCTCGTAGCCGAAGCCGACGCAGAAGCGCTTGCGCAGCGCGAGGCCGAGCGCGCGGTTGAGCCGGCTGCCGAAGGTCGAGTGCAGCACCAGTTGCTGGCCGCCGGTCTCGTCGAAGAACCGTTCGAGCACCAGCTGGTCCTGCGTCGGCATCGTGCCGAGCGCCGTGTGGCCGGCGCGCAGCCACTCTGCCAGCTGGTCGGCCTGCGCGTCGAAGAGGCCGCAGCGCGCCACCAACCACGCGGGGTCCTCGCCGTGCGCGCGCACCGCCGCGACCGCCGCCGACAGCTCGGCCGAACGCGCCGGCGACTCGCCGAACCAGAACGGCAGGCTCGGTGGGGCGCCCTGGGCGTCGGCGACGCGCAGCTGGCCCTTGCCGACGCGGCGGATGCGCCAGCTCTGGTTGCCGAGCTGGAACACGTCGCCGACCGAGCTCTCGATCGCGAAGTCCTCGTTGACGGTGCCGACCAGCGTGTCGTCGTGGTCCATCACCACCGTCCAGTCGGCGACGTCGGGGATGGCGCCGCCGCAGGTCACCGCGCACAGACGCGCGCGCCGCGTGCCGCGCACGGTGCGGTGCACGGGGTCGCGGTGCAGCAGCGCCGTGCGGCCGCCGGCGTGCATGGCGAGCACGGCGTCGAAGCGTTCGCGCGGCAGCTCGCGGAACGGCCACGCCCGGCGCACGCGCGCGAACAGGTCGTCCTCGCCGAGCGTCGCGTCGCAGCACCACGCGACGACCTGCTGCGCCAGCACGTCGAGCGGATGCTTCGGCTGCACGGTGACGTCGAGCGCGCCCTCGCGCACCGCGTGCAGCAGGCCGGCGGCGGCGAGCAGTTCGTCGCGGGTCAGCGCGAACAGCCGGCCCTTGGGCGTGCGACCGAGCGCGTGGCCGGCGCGGCCGACCCGCTGCAAGAACGCGGCGATGGTCGGCGTCGGTCCGACCTGGATCACGAGGTCGACCTCGCCGACGTCGATGCCGAGTTCGAGCGAGCTGGTGGCGACGAGCGCCTGCAGCTCGCCGGCCTTGAGCCGCCGCTCGGCGTCGAGCCGCCGTTCCTTGCTGAGCGCCCCGTGGTGGCTGGTGACGCGGTCCTTGCCCAGGCGCTCGGCCAGTTGCGCGGCGGTGCGCTCGGCCATCTTGCGCGTGTTGGTGAACACCAGCGTCGTGCGGTGCTGGCGCACGAGGTCGGCCATGCGGGCGAAGACCTCGGTCCAGGTCTCGCCGCCGCACACCGGCCCGAGCGGCGCGCCGGGCAGTTCGAGCCCGAGGTCGAGTTCGCGGCGATGGCCGACGTCGACGATGGCGCACGGCCTTGCCTCGCCGACCAGCAGCGCCGCGGTCGCTTCGATCGGCCGCTGCGTCGCCGACAGGCCGATGCGCTGCAGGTCGCCGCCGTGCTGCTCGACGAGTTGTTGCAGCCGCTCGCAGGTGAGCGCGAAGTGGGCGCCGCGCTTGCTGCCGGCGATGGCGTGGATCTCGTCGACGACCAGCGTGCGCGCCGTCGCCAGCATCGCCTTGCCGCTGACGGTGGTCAGCAGGATCGCCAGCGACTCCGGCGTGGTGACCAGGATGTGCGGCGGCGTCTTGCGCATCTGCGCGCGCTCGCGGCTCGGCGTGTCCGACGAGCGCACCAGCACGCGCACCTCGGGCAGCGACGGATCGCGCGCGCGCAGCTCGGCGAGCGGCTGCTGCAGGTTCTTCTGCACGTCGTTGGCGAGCGCGCGCAGCGGCGAGACGTAGACCACCTGCAGCGTGGGCGGCAGCGCGTCACCCTGCCGCAGCAGACGATCGAGCGCGTGCAGGAAGGCGGCCAGCGTCTTGCCGCTGCCGGTCGGCGCGGCGATCAGCACGTGCTCGCCGGCGGCGATGCGCGGCCAGCCCTGCTGCTGCGGCGGCGAGGGTTCGCCGAAGCGCTCGGCGAACCACGCGGCGACGGTGGGGTGGCAGGACGGCAGCACGGCGCGACCATACGGCACCGGCCGCGTCCCGTCAGGCGACCGCGTCGGCCGCGACCTCAGCGCGTCGCGTTGGCCGCCTTGAGCGGCTCGTTGGCGGCCTTGTTGGCCGTGTACTTGGTGTACACGCAGATGGTCGCGTTGACGCCGGCGAGCTGCGTCTGGACGATCGGCTCGACGTTGCGCCACTCGAGGCCGCCGACGCCGGTCGCGAGCATTGGCAGCGCGACGCTGGCGATGTGCTCCTTCTCGATGAGCTTCTTCAGCTCGTGCAGCGCGTGGTTGACGTGCCCGGTCTTGGCCTTGCCCGGATGGTCGCCCTCGTGCTCCGCCGGCTCCTGCGTGAACAGCGCGGCGATCTTGACCGGCTTGCCGTCCTGGTCGACGCCCTGCCACAGCCACACGGTGCCGCACTTCGGCGTGGACTGGTGGCAGTGGTGCCGGAAGTCCTTGTACATGGCCGGGAACTTCTCGCGCAGCGCGCGGGCGAGGCCGTTCTTGAAGTCGTCGTTCGGCGCGACGCCGTGCGCGAGCAGTTCGGCCTTGCTGAGGAGGAGATCGCCGTCGAGGGAGTGGATCATGGTCTTCGAGTTCCTTCTGGTCCTCTCCTGATACCCCCGCCGGGCCCTGCCTCTTTCTGCCCAGTGCGGCCCCTCCGCCGGGGGCCGAGTGCGCAGGGCGGGACAGCCGGGGGACACCCTGCCAGGGCCGCTCTGCTCGCATTGCGGTCCGGGGTGCCCTACACCATCGGCCCCGATCCCGCAGAGGACACTCCCGGATGAAGCTCCGCACCGTTCCCGTCGCCCTGTTCCTGACGTCCTTGCTCGCGGCCCAGGCCGCGGTCGTGACGCCGCCCGCCGCCAACCCGCTGCCCGACGCCGTCGCCGACGCGATCGCCAAGGAGGGCATCGACAACAGCCAGGTCATGCGCCTGCTGCGCGACCTGTGCGGCAAGGTCGGTCACCGCCTGACCGGCTCCGACAACTTCACCAAGGCCTGCGAGTGGGCCAAGGGCGAGTTCGAGGCGATGGGCCTCGAGGTCGAGCTGGAGAAGTGGGGCGAGTGGAAGCTGGCGTGGAACCGCGGCGCGTGGATCGGCCGCGTCACCAAGCCCGTGGCGATGGACCTCTACGTCGCCACCGACGCCTGGACGGCCGGCACCAAGGGCCTGCAGAAGGGCGCGGTCGTCAAGGCGCCGGCGAAGGCCGACGACGCGGCGGAGGTGACGGCCGCGGCCGGCAAGTGGACGATCAGCAAGGGCAAGCCGTCGGCGTCGGTGCGCAAGGCGCTCGAGGCCGCGGGCGCGCTCGGCTGCGTCTACCGCGCCGGCGACCCGGACAAGAAGTTCCCGACGCGCGTGCGCGTGTTCGGCAACCAGCAGACGGCGATGAAGGCGCTGGCCGAGGCGCCGACGTTCCCCGAGATCGCGGTGCAGGCCGACCACTTCGACGCGCTGATGGCGACGGTCGAGGAGGGCAAGGACGTCGAGTGCGAGTTCGACATCCAGAACAGCTTCCGCGAGGGCCCGATCGAGCTGAACAACGTCATCGCCACGCTGAAGGGCAGCGAGAAGCCGGACGAGGTCGTCATCGTCTCCTCGCACCTCGACAGCTGGCACCAGAAGCAGGGCACGACCGACAACGGCACCGGCTCGACGACGACGATGGAAGCCGCGCGCATCCTGACCAAGCTGGGCGTGAAGCCGCTGCGCACGATCAAGTTCTGCCTGTGGGGCGGCGAGGAGCAGGGCCTGCTCGGCAGCCGCGGCTACGTGCAGCGCCACCGCACCGACATGACCAAGGTCTCGGCCGTGTTCAACCACGACACCGGCACCAACTGGGCGCAGTCGATCGGCGTGTCGCAGGCGATGGCGGACCAGCTGGCGCCGCTGCTGGCGCAGGCCAACCGCGTGCTCAAGGCGCCGGACGCCGACTGGGACAAGCCGGTGTTCGAGTTCAACGTGCAGCAGCGCGTCACCGGCGGCGGCGGCAGCGACCACGCGTCGTTCATCGCCGCGGGCGTGCCCGGCCTCAACTGGAACCTCAAGGGCCGCAGCAACTACTTCGAGTACACGTGGCACACGCAGTGGGACACGATCGACGTCGCGATCGAGGAGTACCAGCGCCACACCGCGACGCTGATCGCCATGGCGGCGCTGACGACCGCCAACCTGCCGGCGATGCTCGACCGCGCGGCGGTGTCCGCGGGCGGCGGCGGCGGCGGCAACCAGTCGGCGGCGTTCGCGTCGGCTTGGTTCGAGGCCGAGATGGAGGAGTTCACCTTCAAGTCGGTCAAGGAAGGCGGTCGCGCCGCCAAGATGGGCGTGCAGAAGGGCGACGTGCTGAAGAAGGTCGGCGGCCAGGACCTCGAGCGCCTGCGCCAGATCTTCCAGTTCGCGCGCGAGACCGAGGGCGACTCGGTGACCTTCACGTTCCAGCGCGGTGACAAGGCCTTCGAGGCCAAGATGAAGAAGGACGACCTGCCGCAGAACCAGCGCCCCGGCGAGGGGCGCGGCGGCCGCGGCGGCGACAACACGCCGCGCGACACGGTGCCGCCGGCGGGCGGCGGTCAGGGCGCTGGCAGCCAGGGCGGCGGCCGCGGCGGCGAC
>JBEITC010000158.1:0-7870 GCA_040375075.1 Planctomycetota bacterium
GCAGTGCCTGCTGCACAGCGGCCGCTACCACCAGATCCGGCGCCACGCCAACCACTGCGGCCGGCACGTGCTCGGCGACACGACGCACGGCAAGGGCCGCATCAACGCGTTCTTCCGCGAGCGCTTCGGCCTCGACCGGCTGTTCCTGCACCTGCAGCGCGTCGTGCTGCGCCACCCGCGCACCGGCGAACCGCTCGAACTCGTCGATCCGCTGCCAGCGTCGCTCGCCGCTGTACTCGACCGTCTCCGCCAGGTCCCGCGGACGCCGGCGAACGACCCTGGTCCGGCTGCCAGCTAGGCGCCCGCGCGCGACAGTGGGGGTGGTGGCGGGAGGGAAAGGCCTTGACTGCACCCCACCCGTCGTGATTATGGCCCCGGAAGCTCGTAATTTGTACGGCCACACCGTACGAAAGGCCCCCGATCGCGACCGCTAGCGTAAGCGCAACCTTCTGAGCATAAGCAACTTAGAGAATGCCAGCCGCAGCGACCGGGGATGCCGTCGAGCGCAACGGACATCAGTAGATCAGGGGGATGACCTCCCCCGCACCGGGACCCCGGAATGAATCAGAAGAAAAAGTACGCGCTGGCTGGCGGCTATTGCCTCTATGCGCCCCGCTTCCCCCGCTTCGCCGAGCACCCCGGCTTCGCGGACGAGGCCTGCATCAGCAACGCCACGCTGCCGTCCGTCTACTTCCTGTCGTTCCTCGAGAAGGGCAAGCCGCTGGCGCTGCAGTTCCGCGGCCTCACGGTCGAGGACGGCCGCGCCACCGCGACGTTCGACGAGCCGGGCGGCCTGAAGGTCGTCGAGAAGCGCTTCGTCGCGCAGGACGACCGCTTCGTCAGCGAGCTCGAGCTCGTCAACACGAGCAAGCTCGACCGCGAGGTCACCGTCGTGCAGTGGACGACGACCGACCCGGACGGCGAGCCGGTCTCGCTCGAGGGCGACAGCTTCCGCATCCGCCGCCTGCTGAAGGACGGCAACAAGTCCGAGGTCCCCGCCGACATCCACTACAACAGTCCCGACAGCAAGGGCGCGCGCTGCCTGCAGGCGTTCTTCGCCGAGGGCGGCAGCGATCGGCCGGACTTCGAGGAGACGCCCTGGTTCGAGTACGAGCAGCTGCCGACGCCGCGCGCCAAGCGCCCGATGGAGAAGCCGAGCCCGATCATCGCCGGCTCGCGCGTCTACGCCGGCCTGTTCCGCCCGGTGCTGCTGAAGGCCGGCGGCAAGGCGAACCACCGCTTCGAAGCCAACATCATCTTCAAGGGCAAGGGCATCAACTTCCGCGCCCGTCGCCCCGAGGGCAAGGACGAGGTCGGCTGGGCGTCGTTCTGGGACAAGGTCCCGAAGTTCCACTGCGACAACAAGGAGCTCGAGCGCGTCGTCAAGCACCGCTTCGAGCTGCTGTACTACCTGCGCCAGCCGCACGGCGCCGGCCTGTTCAGCTCGGCCGCGGTCTGCGAGGGCAACGGCCAGTTCCACCAGCCGTCGGCGTTCAGCGCGCCGGCGATCATGCGCGAAGCGCGCTGGCTGCAGGACCCGACGCTCGCGCGCGGCTGCCTGAAGACGTTCTTCGACAACATCCACCACAACGGCCAGGTCCCGGGCCGCGTCTTCATGACCGGCACGGACCCGAACGACTTCTTCCACGCCGACTGGGGCGGCGGCTTCGAGTCCCTCGACGCCATCCACCCGGACAAGGCGACGAAGAAGGCGGTGCTGATGTCGATGCAGCGCTACGTGAAGTGGCTTGCCAACAACCGCGATCCCGAGGGCAGCGGCCTGACGGACATCGTCAACCACTTCGAGGCCGGCCAGGAGTTCTCGCGCCGCTACACGGTGATCGACGACAAGGCCGACCGCGCCATCGAGTTCACCGAGCAGTTCCGGCTCAAGGGCATCGACGCGTCGGTGTTCCGCTACCGGATGGTGAAGTGGCTGTACAAGGTCGCGGAGGAGATCCAGGAGAAGGCGATGGCCAACCGCTTCCAGGCGGAGGCCGAGGTCATCCTGGACACCATCCGCAAGAAGATGTGGGACGAGAAGGCGGGGCTCTTCATGGACCTCGACCCCGACAACCGCCGCAAGACCAACGTCAAGGCGGCCGTCGGCTTCTACCCGCTCGCGACCGACATCCCGAACCAGAAGCAGGTCGACCGCATGCTCGACACGCTGTCGAGCCGCGAGGACTTCTGGACCAAGTACCCGGTCCCGAGCATCTCGGTCAGCGACTCGACCTTCGACGGCGCCGGCCGCTGGAAGGGCACGCGCAAGAACTGCCCGTGGAACGGCCGCGTCTGGCCGGTCATCAACACGCACATCCTCGAAGGCCTGACGTACTGGGCCGAGCGCGGCAACAAGCGCGCGCAGAAGCTCGCCAACGAGCTGCTGAAGAAGACCGTGTCGATGCTGAGCGGTTCGTGCGAAGGCGTCGAGACGCCGAGCAGCTTCGAGCACTACAGCCCGGAGACCGGCATCGGCTCGCGCTACCGCGGCGTGAACCTGCACCTCAACGCCTTCGTGCTCGACAACGTCTTCCGCATCGCCTGCGGCTTCGCGATCCGCTACGGCGAGGTCCAGGACGACCCGATCGGCGAGGCGATCGACTTCAAGCTGACGGGCATGCCGCTCGGCAACAAGCTGTTCGACGTCGACCGCAAGAACGGCCGCCTGCGCGTTCAGCCGCACTGAGCAGACGGACGATCCGGCGCCGGTCCGACCGGCAGACGCGGGGGCCCGAGCGGCCCCCGCGCCGTTTCCGGGCCCCTTCGCTATCGTCGACGCCGTGACGACCCTCGACGACGTCCGCGCCGCCGCCGCGCGCATCGCCGGCCACGTGCACCGCACGCCGACGCTGACCAGCGCCACGCTCGACGCCGAGCTCGGCGCGCGCGTGTTCCTCAAGCCGGAGAACCTGCAGAAGGTCGGCGCCTTCAAGGCGCGCGGCGCGTGCAACGCGGTGATGGCGATGGACGAGACCGCGGCCCGCCGCGGCGTGATCACGCACAGCAGCGGCAACCACGGCGCGGCGCTGGCGTGGGCGGCGCGCGCCCGCGGCGTCGCCTGCGTGGTGGTGATGCCGGACAGCGCGCCGAAGGTGAAGATCGCCGCCGTGCGCGGCTACGGCGCCGAGGTCGTGCTGTGCAAGGCCGCCGAGCGCGACGCGACGAGCGCGCGGCTGGTGCAGGAGCGCGGCATGACGATGGTGCACCCGTTCGAGCACCCGCACGTGATCGCCGGCCAGGGCACCGCCGCGCTCGAACTGCTCGAAGACGTGCCCGACCTCGACGTCGTGATCGTGCCGGTCGGCGGCGGTGGCCTGTGCGCCGGCACGGCGGTGGTCGTGCGCGCGTTGCGGCCCGACGCCTGGATGCTCGGCGCCGAGCCCAAGGCCGTCGACGACGCCGCGCGTTCGCTCGCGACCGGCGTGCGCCAGCCGCGCGTCGAGAACCCGAAGACCTGGGCCGACTGCCTGCTGACCGCGCTCGGCGAACCCAACTTCGAGCTGCTGCAGCAGCACCGCGTCTGCGTCGTCACCGTCGACGAGGACGCGATGGTCGACGGCGCGCGCTGGTTCCTCGAGCGCATGAAGCTCGTCGTCGAGCCGGGCTCGGCGTCGGTGCTCGCCGCGATCCGCGCGCTCGGCGCCGACGTGCGCGGCAAGCGCATCGGCATGGTGCTGAGCGGCGGCAACACCGACTTCGCGTGGCTGGCGCGCTGACGCCCGCGCACCAGCTGTTCGACGAGCCTTCGCATCGCCTCGCGACCGCAGGCGCGGCCACGCCGAGGCGAGCGATCGATCGGCGGTCGCGCCCCGAGGCTCAGCCGCCGCCGACGATCGCCTGGCCGATCGCCCACGCCACCGCGGCGATCGTCGGCGCGATCAGCCCGGCGGTGAGCTCCGCCGTCGTCGGCGGCGCGAAGCCGGCGCTGCCGTCCAGCAGCGGTCGCAGCGGCAAGGCGTCCCAGAGCACGGCACGGCCGTCGGCGGGGTCGTAGAGCAGCAGCTCCTCGGCGTCGTCGATCAGCGGATCGACGCGGTGCGTGCGCACCTTCGTCGTGCGCGCGCTGCCGCGGGCGTCGACGTAGCGGAACGTCAGGATCTGGACGGGGCGACCATTGACCTTGCTGGCCGTCCGCCGCTTCGCCGTGCAGACGCCGCGCGCCGGCAGGCCAACGCACAGCAAGCGCACGTGGCGCAGGCTGCGCACCGTCGCGCCGACGAGCAGGCCAAGGCCAACGAGCGGGATCGCGAGCGTGAGCCGTGCCCAACGTGGCAGCGGCGCTGAGCGCATGCCGACGGCGCGCGCACGCGACGGCGGGCCCGGCAGCCAGCGGACGGCGAGCGTCGCGCCGACGGCCGGCGGCGTGCCCTCGAGGTACGACGTGCCGCGCTGCGTGGCGCCGTCGGCCTGCCACTCGAAGCGCACGGCGTGCACGCGCCGCGAGTTGACGCGCAGGTTCATGGTCTCGGTCGCGACGACGCGCGCGGTTGCCTGCGCCGCGCCTTCGAACGGATCGTCCCACGGCTCGGCGAAACTGCCGAAGACCAGCGCCATCGCGCCGCCGAGGCCGAAGACCAGCCAGCCGGCGAGCGCCAGCCCGCCGCGCGTCAGCAGGGCGAGGCGCAGCAGCCACGGCACGTGGCGCGGCGGCGGCGGCAGGTTGGCATGCAGCTCCTGTTCGGCCATTCCCCGCAGGATACGCCGACCGCCGCACACGGCCCGCGCCGAAGTGGCAGAAGGGCCCGTGGCGGCGCGGCGCTGCCGACTCGATCCTCGCTTGCCTAGGAGGAATCCATGCCCGGCATCCTGCTCACCACCGACCTCTCCGCCGAATCGAAGCGCGCCTTCGCGCCGGTGCGCGAACTCGCGCGCCAGTTGCAGCTCGAGATCACCCTGCTCGCGGTGATGGAGGACCAGATGCTGCAGGCAGCTACCGGCGCCGCGTTCGCGCAGTTCCCCGACCGCGAGCGCGTGCGCGCCGACTGGGACAAGGGCGTGCGCGCCGCCGCTGCCGAGCTCGGCGCCGGCGTGCCGGTGCGCACGGCGGTCGTCGAGGCCGCCGACGTGCCGCGCGCGATCTGCGACCGCGCTGCTGCAGACGGCACGTCCTACATCGCGATGGCGACGCACGGCCGTTCGGGCCTGCGCCGCCTGCTGCTCGGCTCGGTCGCCGAGGGCGTCGTGCGCCACGCGCGCACGCCGGTGCTGCTGTACCCGCCCGAAGCGCGCTAGGAGTCCAGCGTCCAGGAAGACCACGCCGCCCGGCACGCGTCGTCGCTGCCGGGAGCTCGCCGTCGGGCTGCCGCGAACCCACCGATTCGCCTGCAGGCGTCGACTGCGCCGCGACCTCGATTCCACGCGCGGCTCGGCGCGCGTCCCGTGACGCAGACTCCTAGTGGCGCGCTGGCGCCGACCACGCCGCCGCGCGGTGCACGAAGAACGCGACGCCGAGCACGGGTGCCACGAAGTTGAGCAGCGGCACCAGCGACAAGCCGGCCAGCGCGCAGCCGCCGACGAGCAGCGCGACGCGGTGCCGCTGCCGCAGCGCCCGCGCCGCGGCGACGTCGAGGCGGCGCAGCGCGACGAGTTCGAAGTGCTCGCGGCCGAGCAGCCAGCCGTTGCCGAGCAGCCAGGCGAACGGATACAGCGCCGGCAGCAGGCCGAAGACCAGCAGCGCGACGTTCATCGCGACGACGAGCAGCAGGAAGCGCACGGCGGCGCGCAGCGCGGCGACCAGCGGCAGGCCCTTCGCCGGCGGCAGGCCCGGGTAGTGGCGTTCCTCGACGATGCGCGCGATGCGTTCGAGGAACAGCCCGACGAACGCGCCGGCGACCATCGGGAAGGTGAACCACGCCAGCAGCACGACCGCCGAACCGCCGAGCCACGCGAGCCACCACGGTGCGGCCTCGGCGCTGTAGCCCATCCAGCCGATGAGCGCCGCGTCGAGGCTCCACCAGACGCCGGCGAAGCAGGCGACGCCGAGCGCGACGCTCGCGCCGAGGATCCCGGCGATGCGCGGCGCCAGCAGGTCGCCGAAGGCGCGGAGCAGCGAGCCGAGCACGGTCAGCCCGCCGCGCTGCCGACCAGCGCCTCGACGGCGGCGCGTTCCTTCGGCACCGACGCGCTCAGCACCTCGTGGCCCGTCGCGGTGCACAGCACGTCGTCCTCGATGCGGACGCCGCCGAAGCCGCGGCCGCTGTGCATGCCGAGGAACTTCTCGGCGCGCGCGAAGTCGACCATGCCCTTGAACTGCTTGCGGAACGCAGCGTCGCGAAGGATCGCCGGCACGAAGTAGATGCCCGGCTCGATCGTGAAGCACATGCCCGGCTCGAGGTCGAGGTCCATGCGCAGGTAGCCGAGGCCGAACTGCGTGCTGCGCACGCGGCCCGGGCCGTAGCCGACCTGGTCGCCGAAGGCCTCCATGTCGTGCACGTCGATGCCGAGCAGGTGCCCGGTGCCGTGCGGGTAGAACACCGCGTGCGCGCCCTTCTCGACGAGGTCGTCGACCTTGCCGCGCAGCAGGCCCATCTGCACGAGGCCGTCGGCCAGCGTGCGGCACGCGATCGTGTGCAGGTCGCGGTAGCGCACGCCGGGCTGCACGGCGGCGATCGCCGCCTTCTCGGCCGCGAGCACGATGTCGTAGACCTCGCGCGCTTCGGCCCCGAACACGCCGCTCGCCGGCCACGTGCGCGTGACGTCGGCGCACCAGCCGCTCGGGCGCTCGGCGCCGGCATCGAGCAGCACGAGGTCGGTGTCGTGCAGGACGTTGCCGTGGGCGTGGTTGTGCAGCACCTCGCCGCGCACCGACAGGATGTTGTTGTACGCCGGGACGCAGCCGTGCCGCGCGAACGCGCCCTCGACGACGCCGACGAGCTCCTGCTCGCGCACGCCGGGCCGCGTCTTCGCCATCGCGCCGACGTGGGCCTCGCGCGTCACCGCGACGGCGAGGCGCATCTCGGCGAGCTCCTCGGGGCTGCGGTGGTTGCGCAGGCGCGCGATCGCCGCGATCAGCGCCGGATCGCCGCACTTGGTGGTGTCGTAGAAGTCGAGCTGTTCGCCGGTGATCGCGAGCGCCTCGGCGGTCGCGCGCGGGTCCGGCACGGCGATGGTGCGCGCTGCGCGCTTGCCGAGCTTCTTGCGCACGAGCGCTGCGAGGTCCGTGCGCTTCTCGACCGCGGTCACGCCGGTCAGCTTCTTGATCTCGGCGAAGCCCGGCACCGAGCCGTGCCACAGCGCGTCGGTCGGCGTGCGCTCGTCGAGGAACAGCGTGACCGACTTGTCCTTCGGATCGAACAGCGCCGCGGCGTTGGGCTCGGGGTGCGCGAAGAAGAACAGGAACGTGCTGTCGGCGCGGAAGGGGCTCCAGTTCGCCGGGTAGTTGCGCGAGATCCATCCGCCCGCCATCAGCAGCACGGGGGTGTCGATGGCGGCGAGGAACTCGGCGCGGCGGCGCTTGCAGTGGACGTGGTTCGGCATGAGCCCCGGCAGCGTAGGGTGGAACCCGCGTCCACGCATGGGTGGAGGTGCGCAGCCGGGCGGGTAGCCTCGGGGACCTCGGAGTTCCGCTGCGGCGCGTGTCGTCGTGGCGCGCCCTCTTCCCACCGCGATGAACGCCAAGCTCCTCGTCCTTCTTCTCGTTGCGCTGGTCGGCGGCTCCGTCTGGCTCGCGCTCTCACGCACGACCACACCGGTCCCCGTCGGCGGTCCGGTCGATTCGGGCGCGAACGCCGCGGCGGCGGCGACGCCGGCGGCCGCGCCGCTGGTGACCGCGCAGGGCGCGGTCGTCGATCCGGCAGCGGTTCCGGCTGTCGGCGAGGACGGCAAGCGCATCGCGGCGGCGCCGTCGCCGACCGCCGCCGTCGCGACC
>JBEITC010000055.1:0-13404 GCA_040375075.1 Planctomycetota bacterium
CTGCTGCTCAACGACGCGATCACGGCCTACTTCTCGGCCCCCGTGCTGCCCGTCAGCGTCACGCCGGACTCGGTCACGGTGGTCGACGATCGCGGCCATCGCGTCCCGGGCGAACTTCGCGTCGGCGCCGACTGGATCACGTTCACGCCGCTGCCGCCGGTCACCGCCGCACTCGACGACGGGTCCTTCCGACCTGGCGGCGCGTACGAACTCCGCGTCGCCGGCATGCCGCGGCCCGACGCGATCCGGTCGCTGGATGGTCGCCGCCTCGCCGCGCCTGCGGCCTTGCCATTCCGTGTCGCTGGACGCGAGGACGCGCCGCCCGGCCTGCCGGCGCCGCTGCGCCCGCCCACGAGCGAACTCCCGTTCGTGCTGCGTGCGCCGGAAGGACTGTTGCAGCTGCCCGCCGACGCGCCGCGATTGCGCCTCGAGTTCACCCAGCCGGTCCTGCCTTCGTCGGTGACCGTCGACGCATTCGAGATCACGCTGCTCGACCAACCGCCGTTCGAGGCGCTGGCGCCACGCAGCGTGCGCATCGTGCCGCCGCGTCGCAGCGGCCGGCGCAGCGACGAACTCGATGGCGCCGCCGTGGAGATCGACCTCGGTTCGACGCCCTCGCGCGCTGGCGGCGAGGCGCGACCACTGCGCGCAGGGGATCGCATCTGCCTGCAACTCCGGCCGGGCGCCGCCAGCCTGCGCGACTACCGCGGCGCCGTGCCGCTGGCTGCGCCGCCTTTGCTCTGGAGCGTCGTCGCGGGCGACCAGATCGCCTACGCCGAATGGCCGTCGGCGGGCGACGTGGTCGCCGCGTCGGACGGTGTGTCGCCGACGTTCGAAGCGCATGCTGGCGGCCTGCGTCCGCGGTTGCGCGTGGAATGCGGCGATGGCCGTCTCGGCGTGTTTCGGCCGCAGCGCGACCTCGTGCTGCGGCCCGGAGAGCCGTTCGATCGCGGCGACGGCGCGATCGTGGTCAGCGATGGGCCGCGGTTTCCCTTCCTGGCGATCGACATCCCCGCCGGCGTCACGGTTCGCGTGGACGCCAGCATGGCGCCGGTGCAACTCCTCACGGTCGGCTCCGTCCGCGTCGCGGGCGCGCTGGTGGCGCTCGCAGCACCCGGACGGGCCCCGGCTCGGCGCTTCCAGACCGCTTCGGCGCTGGATCTCGCTGCGACGGCTCCGGCTGCCTTGGTCGCAGGCGGGGGGATCGAACTCGCAGGGCGGTTGCTGGCCGAGCCGCCGCCGTCGATCGGCGAGTCGTCCTGGACCCTGGCCAGCGCCGGACCGATCGACCTGCGGTCGCTGCAAGGCGAACTGCCGTTCCAGACGGTCCTGGCCGTCGATGCGTCCCTCGACGATGGCCGCACTTCGGTCTTGGGCGTGCGCGGCCAGAGCCTTGTCTTCCCGGCCCTGTTCACCTACGGCCTGCCGCCGGGCGCGAGCGTGCGCGTCGAGGCTGTGCTGCCATGGCGGCCGATGCCGGGAGATCGCACCGTGGGCATCCTGCGGTCCGGCGATGCCGAGGGCGGGCGGGTCGGCATCCAGTGGCAGTCGGCGCCGGCCGACCCGGTGCGGCGCGGCCGTCCGGACACCTCCCCGGGGCGCGTGGGGCGGTTGGAGGCGGCGCGCGATGGCGATTCGCTGCCGTTCGCGCCGGGCGACTTCGTGCGCTGCTTGCTGACCGTTCAGGTCGCCGCGGGCGATGCCGTCGCCTTTGCCCAGCCGCGCATCGTCGGTCGCTGACGGGGCCCGCAACGGCGCGGATCGCGGCGGGATCGCCGCAACAGGTGGTGGACTCGTATTCGGCGAGACCATATGCTGCGACTCGCGCAGCATGTTGCGCATCGTGGGTCAGCACGGTGCGCGGCAGCCGCTGGGGCTGCAGGGTTGCGCCAATCGGTCTTCTGCTGGGCCGCCGGTCGACGGCGGTTGCTCGGGCGTTTCATGGGAACGGTGTTCGAAGTGGGGGCCGCCCTGCTGGGAGCCTGCGTCGGCTCCTTCCTGAACGTCGTGATCTGGCGTTTGCAGCAGCACGACCCGGCGAAGCGATCGCTGCTCGGCCGCTCGCATTGCCCGCACTGCGGCGCAGCGATCCCGTGGTTCCGCAACGTGCCGGTGCTCGGCTGGGCGGTGTTGCGCGGCCGCGCCGCATGCTGCGGCCAGCCGATCGCTGCGCGCTACCCGTTCGTCGAGGCGCTCACGGCGGCGTTGTTCTGGGCGCTCGCCGCGTGGGGGACCGCCGCGCCCTTCACGATCACCGCGGACCATGCGTTGGTCGTCAACGCCGCCGCGGCCGCGACGTGGTCGGCGTTGGCGACGTTCCTGTCACTGCTCGTCGCGTTGTCGTTCATCGACTTCGACACGCAACTCCTGCCCGACGTGCTGACCAAGCCTGGCCTCGCGCTCGGCCTCGCCGCTGGCGTCTGGCCTGGCGTTGCCGGCGAACTCGGCGACGATCCGACGGTCGCGCCGGCGCTGCGCAGCGCGCTCGCCAGCTTCGTCGGCGCCAGCGTCGGCGGCGGGCTCACGTGGGGCATCCGCGCGCTCGGCAGCGTCGTGTTCCGCCGCGAGGCGATGGGTTTCGGCGACGTCAAGCTGATGGCCATGATCGGCGCCTTCCTCGGCTGGCAGGCGGCGATGCTGACGATGCTGCTCGGCTGCGTCGTCGGCGCGGTGTTCGGCGGCGTCGGGCTGCTGTTCGGCGGCGCCGCGCGCATCCCATTCGGTCCGTACCTCGCCATCGGCGCGGTCGCGGCCCTGTTCCTCGGCGACGAGATCGTCGAGTTGTTGTTCGTCACCTGGCCCGTGTGGCAACGCGCCCACGCGGGTTCGCAGGGGGCGCTCGCCGGCACGGCGTCGGCGGCGCTTGTCCTCTTGTTCGTGCTCGTGCGCCGTGCGCGGCGCGCGGGTTGATCCCCATTCCAATCCATCCAACCCTTTTCTCGGATAGGTCCGTTTCGCTGGGAGGCTCCATGTTCATCCGCAAGTCCATCCTCTTCCTTTCGCTCATCCTCGCGTCGCTGTCGACGAGCTGCACGACGCGCTACCAGGACATGCTCCGCGAGCGCGACGAGCGCATCCGCGAACTCAGCGGCGACAACGCCCGCCTGCGTGGCGAGAACCAGGACCTGCAGGCGCGCGCCACCGCCGCCCCGGCCGAGGCCTCGACGCCGAAGCCCGAGAACAACTCGATGCTCGACGAGCTCAACAAGCAGCTCGGCAGCGACGCCGACGCGCGCTACGTCCGGGGTCGCGTCAGCATCGGCGTCAACAACGCCGTGACGTTCAGCTCGGGCAGCACGAAGCTGCTCGACACTTCGCACAAGGTGCTGCGCAAGGTCGCGGACGTGCTGAAGGGCCAGTTCGCCGGCAAGCGCTTCTACATCGAGGGCCACACCGACACGGACCCGATCAACAAGACCAAGGACCAGTTCTCGAGCAACCGTCACCTGTCGGCCATGCGCGCCGACGCGGTCGCCAGCTTCCTGATCCAGCAGGGCGTGCCGGCCTCGTCGATCGTCATCGTCGGCTTCGGTGAGCACGACCCGCGCGACCCGAAGACGAAGGCGCAGAACCGCCGCGTCGAGATCGTCGTCGGCGACCAGATCTGATCGCAGGTCGCTAGCCGCGTCGGGCGCGCACGGGCGCGTCCGACGCCGCGGTCCCGGCGGATCCTCCGCCCTGCGACCGCCCAGGGCCCACGGCGCTGCCGGTCAGGGGCTGCCCCAGGGAGCCGCAGGGCGGGTGCCCCAGGTCAGGGTGGCCGCGGTCAGGGTCGCCCACGTCAGGGTGGCCGCAGCAAGGGCGGCCTTCCGGCCGCCGCCGGCGCCCCCGGCCGCCGCCGGCTCACCCCCGGCCGCAGTGGGCCGCCCGCAGCTCCATGCGCCCGGGCGACACCCGCCTCAATGCGCGAGCCCCTTTCCGCCGATAGACGCGGGCGTCCGATCCTTCCGGTCGGGCGACACAGGAGCGACGCGCATGGTCTCGATGGAAGAACTGCTGAACCTGATGGTTCAGCGCGGCGGTTCCGACCTCCATCTCTCGGTCGGTTCTCCGCCCAAGATCCGCATCGACGGCAAGCTGGTCGACACCGACTACGAGCCGCTGATGCCCGAGGCGACGAAGAAGCTCGTCTACTCGGTGCTGGGCGCCGACCAGGTCGCCAAGTTCGAGAAGAACCTCGAACTCGACTTCTCCTTCGGCGTGAGCAATCTCGGCCGCTTCCGCACCAATGCGTTCCTGCAGCGCGGCACGGTCGCCGCGGTGCTCCGCGTCATCCCGTTCGAGGTCTACGACTTCGAGACGATCGGCCTGCCGTCGAAGGTCTGCGAGTGGATCTGCAACCTGCCGCGCGGCCTCGTGCTCTGCACCGGCGCCACGGGCTCGGGCAAGTCCACGACGCTCGCGTCGATGGTCAACTACATCAACGAGACGCGCCAGAACCACATCGTCACGATCGAGGACCCGATCGAGTTCCTGCACCGCAACAAGGGGTGCCTGGTCAACCAGCGCGAGGTCGGCGGCGACACGCACGGGTTCGAGAAGGCCCTCAAGTCGGTGCTGCGCCAGGATCCGGACGTCGTGCTGGTGGGCGAGATGCGCGACCTCGAGACGATCGAGGCGGCGCTGACGCTCGCCGAGACGGGCCACCTGACGTTCGCCACGCTGCACACCTCCGACGTGCAGCAGACCGTCAACCGCATCGTCGACGTCTTCCCGGCGCACCAGCAGCAGCAGATCCGCACGATGCTGTCGTTCACCCTGCAGGCCGTCGTCTGCCAGCAGCTGGTGCCGCGCATGCACGGCAAGGGCCGCGCGCTGGCCGCCGAGGTCATGATCGTGAACCCGGCCGTCCGGGCGCTGATCCGCGACAACAAGGCGCACCAGATCATGTCGATCGTGCAGACCGGCGGCGCCGCCGGCATGCGCACGATGAACCAGTCGCTGTTCGAGCTCTACCGCAACGGCACGATCAGCTACGAGGACGCGCTCGAGCACACGTCCGACGAGGCCGACTTCCAGCGGCTCATGGAGCGCTCGGGCGCAGGCGGAGTCGCCGCCTCCTCGATGGCCCGCAGGCCGGTGCGCTGACCATGTCGCAGTTCGCCAAGAAGCTGCGCGGCATCCTCGAGAAGGCGGGCCGCCTCGACGCCGCGACGGGCGACACGATGGTCGCGGAGTCGGTCGCGCAGAAGCGGCCGTTCACCGAGGTCCTGGTGCAGCGTGGCGTCGCGACCGAGCACGAGCTCGTGGCCCTGATCGCGCGCGCCGCCAACGTGCCGCCGATCGACCTCGCCAAGGTGCAGGTCAACAAGGAGGTCCTCGAGTCGGTGCCCGAGGACGTGGCCCGCTAGTACGGCGTGTTCCCGGTCGACAAGATCGGCGCGCTGATCACGATCGCGGTGGCCAATCCGTTCGACGTCCTCAAGCTCGACGACATCCGGATCATCACCGGTTGCCAGCTCCGCCTCGTGGTCAGCACGGCGGAGGAGATCGAGAAGATCCGCAGCAAGGGCTACCAGCGCGAGACCGAGTCGGTCGACGGCATCATCGGCACCTTCGACGGCGCCGACGTCGAGCTCAAGGAGACCGACCTCGAGGAGGATTCGACCGACCTGTCGGCGATCTCCGACGAGGGCTCGCCGATCGTCAAGCTGGTCAACAAGATGATCCTGGACGCCTGCAACACCGGCGCGTCCGACATCCACATCGAGCCGTTCGAGAAGAAGGTCGTCGTGCGCTTCCGCAAGGACGGCGCGATGTCCGAGGCGATGGCGCTGCCCAAGCGCATGCAGAACAACATCACCTCGCGCATCAAGATCATGTCCAAGCTGGACATCGCCGAGAAGCGCAAGCCGCAGGACGGCAAGTTCCAGATGAAGATCGGCAACAAGGCGGTCGACTTCCGCGTGTCGATCCTGCCGGTCATCTGGGGCGAGAAGACCGTCTTCCGCATCCTCGACTCGGGCAACATCTCGCTCGACATCAAGGGCCTCGGCTTCGAGCCGAGGTGCATGGAGGACTACCTGTGGGCCTGCGCGCAGCCCTACGGGATGATCCTCGTCACCGGCCCGACCGGCTCCGGCAAGTCGACGACGCTGTACGCGGCGGTCAAGCACATCGCCTCGCCGGACATCAATCTCGTCACGGTCGAGGACCCGGTCGAGTACCAGCTCGAAGGCATCAACCAGGTCCCGGTCAACGTCAAGGCCGGCATGACGTTCGGCGCGGCGCTGCGTTCGATCCTGCGCCAGGACCCCGACGTGGTCCTGCTGGGCGAGATCCGCGACCAGGAGACGCTGGAGATCGCCGTCAAGGCGGCGCTCACGGGTCACCAGGTGCTGAGCACGCTGCACACCAACGACGCGCCCTCGACGGTCACGCGCATGGTGGACATGGGCATGGACCCGTTCATGGTCGCCAGCTCGACGCTGCTGATCGCGGCCCAGCGCCTCGCCCGCAAGCTCTGCGCGCAGTGCAAGCGGCGCATCGAGTTGCCCAAGGACGCGCTGCTCCGCCTCGGCTACACCGAGGAGGATCTGGCGCAGCCGATCGAGCTCTACGAGCCGGTCGGGTGTCCGCGCTGCACCAACGGCTACAAGGGCCGATTCGCGCTGCTGGAGACGATGCGCATGTCGGAGCAGGTCCGGCGGCTCGTCGTCGAGCGCGCGCACCTGACGGACATCAAGAAGCAGGCCCTCGCCGAGGGCATGCTGACGCTGCGTCGCTGCGGCCTGCTCAACGCCGCCCGCGGCAAGACCAGCCTGCAGGAGATCGAGGCGCAGACGATGGCGGACTGACGCGCGCCACGTGGCGCGCGCCGCCGGTGAGGACCAGACAACGGGACGGGGACCATGACGACGAAGTTCAAGTTCGAGGCCAAGGACGCCGCCGGCAAGGTGGTGAAGGGCTCGGTCACGGCCAAGTCGCAGGCCGACGTGGTGGCCGACCTCCGGCGCCGCAATCTGCAGCCGATCGAGGTGACGAAGTCCGGCGGCGTGTTCTCGCTGTTCGGCGGCGGCGGCAAGGGCGCCAAGAAGGGCCTCGCGAAGCGGTCTTCGTGCCGCAAGGGCGAGCTCGAGGTGTTCACCCGCCAGCTCGCGACCATGCTCGGCGCCGGCATCCCGATGCTCGAGGCGTTGGAGATCCTCGCCGAACAGGCCGAGAGCCCCGGCTTCGCCTTCTGCCTCGACCGCGTCGTCAACGACATCCGCTCCGGCTCCGACCTGTCGAAGTCGCTGGAGCAGCACAAGGCGGTCTTCTCGCACATCTACGTCAGCATGATCCGCGCCGGCGAGGCGTCGGGCCAGCTCGACATCATCCTGACGCGCCTCGCCGAGTACCTCGAGGCGAGCGCGCGGCTGCGCAGCGAGATCAAGTCGGCGATGACCTATCCGGTCATCTCGCTCGTCCTGGTCATCGGCATCGCGTCGTTCCTGATGATCGGCATCGTGCCGTCGTTCAAGCCGGTCTTCGAGTCGCTCGGGGTCGACCTGCCGGCCCTGACGGTGGTGATCATGGACATCGCGTTCTTCATGCGCGACTTCTGGTACGTGATCTTCGGCGCGATGTTCGGCGCGTTCTTCGCGCTGAAGGCCGCCTGCAAGACGCCGAAGGGCGCGTTCGCGCGCGACAGCATCGTCCTGCGCCTGCCGGTGTTCGGCGTGCTGTTCAAGAAGGTCGCCCTGTCGCGGTTCGCGCGCACGTTCTCGACCCTCATCAAGAGCGGCGTTCCGATCCTCGGCGCGATGGAGATCGTCTCCGACACGTCGGGCAACCTGGTGATCTCCAAGGTCGTCGACGGCGCCCGCGACAGCGTGCGCAACGGCGACAGCCTGTCCGAGCCGTTCGCGGAGTCGACGATCTTCCCGCCGATGGTCGTCAAGATGATGTCGATCGGCGAGCGCTCGGGCGCGCTCGACACGCTGCTCGAGAAGATCGCCGAGTTCTACGACCAGCAGGTCGAGGCCGAGGTCAAGGGCCTGACCGCGATGATCGAGCCGATCATGATCTCGGTGATGGGCTTCATCGTCGGCGGCATCGTGCTCGCGGTCTTCCTGCCGATCTTCAAGCTGCAGGAGAAGCTGGCCGGCGGCTGAGCCCTGGCCGGTCTCAAGTCGGGAGCGCGCGCGGCCGATAGGGGAGTCACCCCATGAACGCCGCCAGCCGCCGTTTCGCCCTCTACGGAACCGCCGCCGTCCTCGTCGCCGGCCTTGCCTGGTCGAACGGTCGCATCGACGACCAGACCGACGTCATGACGCTGCTGAGCGGCGCGGAGGTGCAGCTGCGCTTCGCGCACCGCATGCCCGATGCCGACAAGGATGGCGCGCCGCTGCCGGCGCGCGCCGAGCTGGTCGCGACGGCCGAGCGCTTCCTGGCCGACGCCGAGCGCGTCCATCCGGGGCTGGCGGTCACGGCCGAGTTCCAGGGCTTCGCTGCCATGCTGCGCGGCGACTTCGGGGCTGCTGCCGCTGCGTACCGGCGCGCGCGTGCCTGCTCCGACCGCGCCGAGGAGCAGCGTGACATCCTCGCGTTCAACGAGGCTCGCATGCTCGCGCAAGCCGGCGACGGCGCCGGGGCGCTCGCCGTGCTCGGCCAGCATGGCGTCGCCTTGGACGCGCGCTTTGGCCGCCAGCGGCAACTCGCGGAAGCAGGCGCACTGCGCCAGTTGGGCCGCATGGCTGAGGCCACGGCGCGACTCGAGGGCGTGCTCGCCGATCCTTCGGCGACGCCGAGTGATCGGCTCGAGGCTGCCCAGGGGCTCGCGGCGCTCGGCGCCAAGGAGCCTGCCGCCATCGCGTTCGCCGCGACGGCCTGCGACGAGCCCATTTCCGAGTATTTCCTCGCCAAGCTCAAGCTCGAGCGCGGCGAGGTCGATAGCAGCCTCGACCTCTTGGAGCGCGCGAGCGCGGCCCAGCCGGCCGAGGTGAAGCGGCTGCTTCGCAACGAAGCGGACGTTTGGTCGGCGGTCGCCGCGAACGTGCGATTCCAGAAGGTTTCGGATGCCGAACCAGCCGCTCCGGCGCGCTGAACGGCACCGAGGGATGGAAGGGAACGAACCGCGGCCGCCACGTCGGCGTCCGCATCACGAGAACAGTCACGGAGAAAATCAGATGTCCAAGCGGGAACAGGGCTTCACCCTCATCGAGCTGATGATCGTCGTCGCGATCATCGCCATCATTGCTTCGATCGCGATTCCGAACCTCCTCAGCGCGCGCCTGAACGCCAACGAGTCGTCGGCGATCGCGACGATGAAGAACATCGTCTCGGCCCAGGCCCAGTGCCAGGCGTCGGGCGTCATCGACCAGAACGAGAACGGCGCCGGCGAGTACGGCTGCTTCGCGGAGCTGGCCGGCGTCGCCACGGTGCGCGTCCCGACTGGTTCGGCTGCCACGCCGCGCATCACCCCGCCGGTCCTGTCGACGGCGTTCGGCAACCTGACCGTGACGGGCACGCTCCGGACGGTCGTCCGCTCGGGCTACGCCTTTGCCATGTTCCTCCCGGCGCCGAGCACGGCGATCGGCGTGAACGAGACGGCGCAGGCGACGTCGGGCGTCGGCGGCGGTATCACCGGTGTCGGCCAGACCGAAGCCGAGTCGATGTGGTGCTGCTATGCATGGCCGACGGCGCACGGCAACACCGGCAAGCGCACGTTCTTCGTCAACCAGTCGGGCGACGTCCTCGCGACGCAGGGCAACGTGCTGCGCTACGATGGCGCCACGCAGGTTCCGGCTTGGGACGCGGCCTACGACGCCAACGCGGCGGCGCCGGACCCGCTCGGCCGCATGAACACCCCGACGGCTTCGCGCCCGGGCACGGTCGGCGAAGACGGCAACGACTGGACCGTCGTCAACTGATCCGCGCCGCGGCGAGCGATCGCCGCGACCGATCCTGACACGACCTCGTCGCGCTCCGCGCGGCGAGGTCGCGTCGTTTCCGGCCCGAGCGTCCTCAGCCGCGCGTCCGCGCGAACAGCGCGCAGGCGTTGGCGTGCGTCTGCGCCGCGGCGTCCGCGAGCGTCGTGCCGCGCACGGCAGCCAGCGTCGCCAGCGTCTCGACGACGTACGCGGGTTCGTTGCGCTGGCCGCGGCGCTTCTGCGGCGGCAGGAACGGCGCGTCGGTCTCGACCAGCACGCGGTCGGCCGGCGCGAACGCGGCGGCGGCGCGCAGCGCGTCGTTCTTCGGGTAGGTGAGCGGGCCGGCGAACGACAGCGACAGTCCGAGGTCGAGCGCCTGCCGCGCCTCGTCGACGCCGCCGGAGAAGCAGTGCATGACGCCGCGCACCGGCGGTTCGTCGCGCAGCACGGCGAACATCGGCGCGAACGCGTCGCGGCAGTGGAAGATCACCGGCAAGCCGAGCTCGCGGGCCAGCGCCAGGTGCGCCCGCAGGCTCTGCTCCTGCTGGTCGAGCGGCGTGCGGTCGCGGAAGCAGTCCATGCCGGTCTCACCGAGGGCGCAGCAGGTCGGGTCGCGTGCGAGGTCGGCGATCACCGGCCACTCGGCGGCGAAGCGGCTGGCGTCGTTGGGATGCAGTCCCGCGCTCCAGCGCACGCCGGGCAGCCGCGCCAGCGTGCGCGCTGCCGCGCTGGTCGCGGCGTCGATGCCGACCACCAGCATGCCGGTCACGCCGGCGGCGACGGCGCGCGCGTGCTCTTCGTCGGGCGTTGCCTTGCCGTCGAGGCCGAGGTGGCAGTGGGTGTCGAAGACCTGCATGGTGAAGCGGCGGGGGAGTTCGGACTTCTTCTACGCGCGCTCAGGGCCCGATGCTCGCGCGGCACCAGCCGCGCGGCGTGGCGGCGACGCCGGCCACGGCGCGCGATCCGGGCGGCCGCGCGGATGCAATCGCAGGCGCTCAGCGTGCCTTTGCCTTGGTGCGCGCAGCGACCGGGCGGCCCGTCGGGCGCGCGTCCGGCTTCTTGCTCGTCGGCTTGCCAGCAGTCGGCTTGCCAGCAGTCGGCTTGCCAGCAGTCGGCTTGCCCGCTGCCGGCTTGCCCGCTGCCGGCTTGCCCGCTGCCTGCTTGCCAGCTGCCTGCTTGCCAGCTGCCTGCTTGCCCGCTGCCTGCTTGCCGGTCGCGGTCTTGCGCGCCGCGGGCTTGGTGGCGGTCGCCTTGCCCGTCGCCGGCTTTGGCGGCGCGGCCGCGGCCTTCTTCGCCGGCGTGACGACGACGGCCGGTTGCTTCGGCGCGGGCGCACCGGACTTCGGCGCGACGGACTTCGGCGCGACGGCGACCGGCGCCGCGGGCGTCGGTTGCGGCAGCGCGATCGTGCGGCCGTGCCGCGCCGCGAACGCGACGACGGCGTCGCGGTGCACGGCAGCGGCGATCGCCAGCGTGGCGTCGACGGCGGCGTGCAGCGCCGCGTTGGCGTCGGCGAGCAGCGCCTCGGCGAACTCGACGAAGCGCGGGAACGCCTCGGCGTCGGCGAGCAGCGGCTTCTGCGCCGCGAGCGCGGCGGCGCGCCGCCGGCCGCCGTGCGCGCCGGTGGCCATGCGCTTCAGGTCCTTCCACACCCTCTTGTGGCGGGCGGCGACCGCGCCGAGGGCCTCGGTGGCGAGCCGGTCGAGCACGGCGTCTTCGATCGCGTCGCCGAGGAACTGCTCGAGCAGCGGCAGGTCGGCCGGCTCCAGCAGCGCGCCGCGCTCCGCCAGCAGCCGCGCGCCCACGTCGCGCAGCTCGTGCACCTTGCTGCTCCACAGCGTGCGGACGAACGCGGTCATCTGCGCGCGGCCCATCTGCGGCCACGCCGCCGCCAGTGCGTCAGCGGCGGCAGCGACGTCGGCGTCGTCGGCGCCGAGGAAGGCGACCGCGCCGGCGAACGGGGCGCTGCGCGCCGCGGCGCGCTCCGGCGAGGCCTTCGCCTGCAGCTTCTGCCGCAGGAGCGACTGCTCGCGTGCGAAGTTCATGCTCATACGGCGGGCTTCTTGGTCAGGTGTTCGATCATGTCGAGCTTGGTGACGATGCCGAGCACGGTCCGCGCGTCGTCGACGACTAGGGCGATCTCGCCGCGCTCGAAGATGCGCGGCAGCTCGCTCGCCGGCGCGTGCGGCGCGATGGTCGAGACCTTGCGCACCATGACCTCGGCGATCGAGGTCTTGGCGTTGCCCTTGCCCTCGACGAGGCAGCGCAGCGCGTCGCTCTCCGTGAGGATGCCCGCGAGCTTGCCGCCGTCCGTGACCGGCACCTGCGAGAAGCCGCGCTCCTTGAACAGCGTGACCGCCTTGCTGAGCGGGTCGCCGACGTCGACGGTGACGACCTCGCGGCGGCCCATCGCGCGCATCAGCTCGGCGATCGTGCCGATGGCCCAATCCTCCTCGAGGAAGCCGTTCTCACGCAGCCAGCGGTCGTCGACGAACTTCGACAGGTAGTTGCGGATGCTGTCGGTCAGGATGCAGAGGATGCGCGCGCCCGGCTTGAAGTCCTTGGCGATCTGCATCGCGGCCCACACGCCCGCGCCGCACGAGCCGCCGACCAGCAGGCCTTCCTGGCGGATCAACTGGCGGGCGACGCGGAAGCTGTCCTTGTCGTTGCTCTTGACCCAGCGGTCGACCAGCGAGCGGTCGAGCACGTCGGGGATGAAGTCGTAGCCGATGCCCTCGACCTTGTAGCTCTTGATCGGGCCTGGGCCGGCGAGGATCGAGCCCTCGGGGTCGACGCCGACGATCTGGCAGTCGGGCATGCGCTTCTTCACCGCGCGCGCGACGCCGCTGATGGTGCCGCCGGTGCCCGCGGTCATGACGATGGCGTCGCAGCGGTTGTCGAGCTGGTCGCAGATCTCGACGCCGGTGCCTTCCTCGTGCGCGAGCGGGTTGGACGGGTTGCCGTACTGGTCGAGGATGTGCGAGTTGGGGATCACGTCGCGCAGGCGCTTGGCGACGCCGATGTGGCTCTCGGGCGCGTCCCACGCCGCCTCGGTGGGGGTGCGGATGATCTCGGCGCCGAGCGCTTCGAGCACCACCTGCTTCTCGCGCGACATCTTCTCCGGCATCGTGATGATGACGCGGTAGCCGCGCACGGCGGCCGCGAGGGCGAGGCCGATGCCGGTGTTGCCCGAGGTCGGCTCGATCAGCGTGTCGCCCGGCTTGATGCGGCCCTGCTTCTCGGCGTCGAGCAGCATGCGCACGCCGATGCGGTCCTTGACGGAGCCGCCGGGGTTGAGGAACTCGCACTTGGCGAGCAGTTCCTGCGGCAGGTGGCGGCCGATGCGGGCCAGCCGGACGATCGGCGTGTTGCCGACGGCGGAGAGGATCGAATCGTGGATGCGGGGCATGAACGGCGGGCGATTGAAGCAGCCCGTCGCGGCGAAGGGAAATGCGCGCTGCGGCCTTGTCGGCGTTGTCCGCAGGGCGCATGGTGCTCGCCCCGTGAACGAGTCCGACACCGCCGGCCTTCCTCCGATCGACCCCGCGCC
>JBEITC010000090.1:0-10512 GCA_040375075.1 Planctomycetota bacterium
AGGTACGCGAGCAGCGCCGCGCCAAGCGCCGCTGGCGTGTCTTCGCACGCGTGTCCCGGCGTCTCGCCCGCGCGCCGCGGCGCCAGCAGGTCCGGCAGGATGCCGGCGCGCGTCGACACCACCGGCCGGCCAAAGGCCATGGCGTCGCAGACCGCGCGGCAGGTGCCATCGCTGCCGGGCACGAGGAACAAGAATGCGTCGAGCGAGCGCAGCGCCTTCTCGTAGTCGGCGCCGCGCTGGTAGCCGGGGACGACGACGGCGCCTTGCAGGCCGAGCGCGCGCACGGGCGCGTGCACGTGCTCGTCGAGGTGCGCCGGCAGGCCTTTGCCGAGCAGCACGAAGCGGGCGTTCGGCATGGCGTCGACGACGAGGCGCGCCGTCGCCCACAACAGGTCGAAGCGCCGGTGCGGCTGCACGCGCGCCGTGATGCCGACGACGCGATGCGAGTCGTCGAGTCCCCACGCCGCGCGCAGGTCCGGGCCTTGCACCGGACGTGGCTCGGTGACCGGCTCCTGCCAGAGCACGCGCGCCGGCGGCAGGCCGAACCGCCGCACGATGCCGTCGGCGGCGGCGCGCGTCGGCGCGATGGTGCCGCCGGTGACCCGGAAGGCCGCGCGCGCCCGCAGGCCGCCCGCTGGCGCCTCCGGGTCGTACAGGCTGCGCACGATCACCGGCTTGCGGGCGAGGCCGCGCGTCGCCAGCGCAGCGATGAGATGGTCCGCCGGCTGGTGGCAGTGCAGCACGTCGAAGCGATCGCGCGCGATGAGCCGCCGGAGCGCGCGCACGTCGCGCAGCAACGAGCCGAGGCGGAAGTGCTTGCGCAGCTCGAGGCCAGCCACCACCGGCACGCCAGCGCGCGCCAGTTCCTCGGCGACGCGGTGCTCGCCACCACGGTTGGTCACCACGCCCTGCGCGAACACGACGTCGAGGCCGAGCGCGCGCAGCCGGGCGGCCGCGCGGATCGCCGGATCCGCGGGACCTGTCCACTTGTAGTTGGCGAACAGGTGCAGGATGCGCGCGTCGGCGACGTTCATGCAGGCCCGCGCAGCGCTCGGCCGCGCGGCGACGACTCAGGCCGTCGCCAGGTTGGCGTTGGCGAAGTCCCAGTTCACCAAGCGCTCGAGGAACGTCTTGATGTAGTCGGGGCGACGGTTCTGGAAGTCGAGGTAGTAGGCGTGCTCCCAGACGTCCATCGTCAGCAGCGGCGTCACGCCGGCCTGCGTCAGCGGCGTCTCGGCGTTGCCGGTCTTGGTGATCTCGAGCTTGCCGTTCTTCAGCACCAGCCACGCCCAGCCGCTGCCGAACTGCGTCGCGCCGGCCTGGCTGAACAGCTCGACGAACTTGTCGTAGCTGCCGAAGTCGGCGTCGATCTTCGCGGCGATCGCGCCGGTCGGCTTGCCGCCGCCGTTCGGCTTCATCGAGTGCCAGTAGAACGTGTGGTTCCAGACCTGGGCGGCGTTGTTGAAGATGCCCGCCTTGTCGGCCTTGCCGGCCGTCGCCTTGACGATGTCGACCAGCGACATGCTGGCGAACTCGGTGCCATCGATCAGCTTGTTGCCGTTCGTCACGTAAGCCTGATGGTGCTTGCCGTGGTGGATCGACAGCGTCTGGCTGTTGATGTGGGGAGCGAGCGCGTCGAGCGCGTAGGGAAGCGGCGGGAGTTCGATGGCCATGGTGGGTTGTGCGTCGGATCCTGGGGCAAGATCGCAGGGCGAGGACGATACGGAGGGCGCTGGCCGCCGCCCAGGGAAACCACTGCGACGGCGCTGCAGGAGCCTTGGCGCGGGATCCGGGCTAGCCTGCCACCATGCCCGCCGACCCGATGCCACCCACCAGCCCCCTGCCCGGCGTGCAACGCCTGCTCGTCACGATCGCGCGACTGCGGGCGCCGGATGGCTGCCCTTGGGACCGCAAGCAGACCGAGGCGAGCATGGCTCCGCATCTCGTCGAGGAGGCGTTCGAGGCGGCGGATGCGCTGCGGCGCGGCGCGGCGCGCGCCAGCGAAGAAGAGCTCGGCGACGTGCTGGTCAACGTCGCGATGATCCGCCAGATCGCCGGCGAGGCCGGCGGCGCTGGCTTCGACGCCGTCGCCGGCCAGGCTGCCGACAAGCTGGTGCGTCGGCATCCGCACGTGTTCGGCGATCGCAAGGCCGAGAGCGCGGAGATCGCGTACGCCAACTGGGAACGCGAGAAGCAGAAGGAGAAGGCCGCCGCCGCCGCGGCCGCCGGCGACACCGGCGACGCGGCGCGCAGCGTGCTGGCCGGCGTGCCGATCGCCCTGCCCGCCCTGCTGCGCGCGTTTCGCGTCGGCGAGAAGGCGGCGAAGACCGGCTTCGACTGGCCGGACGCAACCGGCCCGCGCGCCAAGGTCGCCGAGGAGCTGGCCGAACTGGACGAAGCGCTCGCCAGCGGCGACCGCGCGGCGATCACCGCCGAGCTCGGCGACGTGCTGTTCAGCCTGTGCAACGTCGCGCGCCATGCCGGGCTGAATCCGGAGGTCGCCCTCGCCGGCACGATCGACAAGTTCCAGCGGCGGTTCCTGGCGGTCGAGCAGGCCTTCGGTTTCGACCTGCACGGCCGCAGCCTCGACGAGATGGACGCCGCCTGGAACGCCGCCAAGGCAAGCGAACGCACCGGCGGCGCCGGGCCGACGACGGCCGGGTGACGGCTGGGTGACGGCCTGCCGACGGACCGCCGACGGCGCGGCGTCGGCGCTCCGACGGCTGGTGATTCGGCGCCTTCTCCGCGACCGCGCCGCCACGCAGAGCATTGCTTCTAAGCATTTGCCAGGAAGCACCTTGGGGAGCTCCCGCAAAAATCTCCGCGAACTGTGCGCGGCTGGCACACGTTCTGCACTAGGGCAACCGGTGGAATGAACGCATGGGCGCAAGCCTGTGGCAGGGATGGGCTCCGGTGTGGGGTGGTGCCTCGCCGGAGCCCGCTTTTTTTCCCGCCCTTCGCGCCGCGCGCCGAGCCGCCGGTGCCCCCTCCCGAGCCGGCGCGACACATCCGCGCCACGGGACGCGCGCCCTATCGGCGCGAGGCTTCGACGCGGAGCGGCTGCGCGTTCCCGGACACGACACCGCGTGCCGGGCGGCGTGGCCCCTGCGTCGATGCCCCCTACTCGCGCAGGCGCGCGAGCTCGGCCTCGGCCGCGATCACGCCGAACGCCGACCAACCGGGTGACGCCGCCAGGACCTGCAGCTCGGCGCGCGCCCGCGACCGGTCGCCGGTGACGAGCGCGTGGTGCGCGAGGCCGAAGGCCAGCGCGCTGCCGGAGCTGCCTTCGCGCGGGGCGACGTCGGCGCGCGTGCGATCGCCGCGGTAGAGCAGGCAGAGATTGAGGTAGGCGACGTTCTCGACGACGTCCAGGCCGGCGTGGATCGGCGCAACGACGGCGAATGCGCCGGCCGGATCGCCCGCCCGCATGCGCGCGCACCACAGCCAGTGCGTCACCGCGACGCGCGACTCGTCGTCGTCGACGACGGCGAGGCAGCACAGCCACGCGTGCTCGGCCATCCACCAGTCGCCGAGCAGGAAGCAGGCGAGGCCGAGGTGGTAGTGCACGTTGTAGTGCAGCGAGCTGTGCGGCGGCCGCCCCGGCGTCGGCTGGCCATCGGGCTCCGTCTCGTCCGGCGTCGTGCGGCAGGCGTCGGCGGCGGCGAGCAGGTCGGCGCGGGCGCTCGCGAACTCGCGCAGCGTCAGCAAGCGGTGGCCGCGGTGGCGCAGCAGGAACGGATCGCCGGGATGGCGGGCAAGGGCCTCGGTCAGCACGGCGACGGCATCGCGGTAGCGGCCGAGATAGCCAAGGCGCCGCGCGTGCCAGATCGCCGCGTCGCGGTCGTCGGGCCGCGCGTGATGCGCGCGCACGGCGTCGGCGAGATCGGCTTCGAGTTGCGCCTTGGCAGCGACGGCCGGCGACGGCGACGCGAGCGCTCGGCCATCGAGCGACCAGCACTCCGCGCCCGACGGCAGCGTGCGGCAGGATGCGAACGCCAACCACGCGACGGCGAGCAGCGCGGCGCGCACGGGGAAGACGAGGCTCATGCGTCGTCCTTCGGCCAGGCGATCTCGAACTGCTTCACCGCGCCATCGGGTCCCGGCGAGAGCAGCAGCGCGCCGCGCACGCCGTGCGCGTCGAGGCGCGGCCAGATCGCCTGCGCACCGTCGGCGCCGAGCACGAGGAACGCCGTGCCGAGCGCGTCGGCGACCGCCGCGCTGTCGGCCAGCACCGACGCGCTGACGACGTCGGTCGTCGGGTTGCTGCCTGTGCGCGGATCGAACACGTGGTGGAAGCGCGCGCCGTCGACGACGATCGCGTTGCGGTAGTCGCCGCTGGTGCACAGCGCTCGATCCCGCAGCGGCAGCGCGCGGATCGCCGTCTCCTCACCCATCTGGTCGGCCGTCGGATCGACGACGCCGACGCGCCACGGCTCGCCGCCCGGCTTGCGACCGCGGCACAGCACTTCGCCGGTGACCTCGAGATAGAAGTCGCCGACGCCCAGGGCCTGCAGCCGTGCAGCGATGCTGTCGCAGGCAGCGCCGGCGGCGATGCCGTCGAGGTCGAGCTGCACGTCCGGCCGCGCCTTCACGAGCGCGCCGTCGCGCACGGCGACCAGCTGCCAACCGACGCACTCCTTGGCGGCGGCGAGCGCCGCGGCATCGAGGAGATGCTGCGGGTCGCGCTTCGCGGCGCGGTAGAGGTCGCTGAGCGGCTTGACCGTCGGATCGAACGCGCCGTCGGTCACCTTCGCCATCGCCAGCGCCAGCTGCAGCACCGCGGCGAAGCGCGGCGAGAGCGGCAGCGGCGCCGTGCTCAGGTGCGCGTTGGCGCGCGCGATCTCGGAGTCCGGCCGCCAGTTGCTGAACGCCGCGTCGACGGCGGCGAGTTCCTCCGCGACCGCCGCCGGCACGGCGGACAGCGGCGCCGGGGCCACGTACTTGACGACATACGACGAGCCCATCGTCGGGCCGCCGAACTCGTGGACGACGGGCTCGCCGCCGCAGGCGACGAGCGCGCCGGCGAGGGCTGCGATGACGGGAACGCGGACGATGCGCGGGATCACTGCTGGTTGCCTCCTCAAACGACGACGGGCGCTTGCGCGCCCGTCTGCCTTGCCTTCGCGGCCTCGCTCAGCTGCCGAAGTCGTCGAAGCGGATCATCTCCTTCTCGACGCCCAGGTCGCCGAGCATCTTCTGCACGGCGCTGTTCATCATGGGCGGACCGCAGAGGTAGAACTCGATCTCGTCGACGTTCGGGTGGTTCTTGAGGTAGTTCTCGAAGACCACCTGGTGGATGAAGCCCTTGAAGCCGGTCCAGTTGTCTTCCGGCTGCGGCTCCGACAAGGCCACGTTGTACTTGAAGTTCGGGAACTGCTTCTCGATCGCCTCGAACTCCTCCGTGTAGAACATCTCACGCTTGCTGCGCGCGCCGTACCAGTAGGAGACCTTGCGCGTCGTCTTCTCCGTGTGGAACAGGTGGAAGATGTGGCTGCGCAGAGGCGCCATGCCAGCGCCACCGCCGATGTAGATCATCTCGCGGTTGGTCTGGTTGATGTGGAACTCGCCGTACGGGCCCGAGATCGTGATCTTGTCTCCCTTCTTGAGCGAGAAGACGTACGAGCTGCAGATGCCCGGGTTGAGCGCCATCTGCTTCGGCGGCGGCGTGGCGATGCGGATGTTGAGCATCACCATGTTGCCTTCGGCCGGGTGGTTGGCCATCGAGTACGCGCGGAAGATCGGCGTCGGGTTGCTGGCGACGAGGTCCCAGAGCTTGAACTTGTCCCAGTCGCCGCGGAAGCGCTCGGCGACGTCGAAGTCCTTGAACTTCAGGTCCTTGTAGGCCGGCACGTCGATCTGGATGTAGCCGCCCGACTCGAAGTCGATGACCTCGCCCTTCGGCAGGTCGACGACGAGCTCCTTGATGAAGGTCGCGACGTTGTCGTTGCTGCGGACGGTGCACTCCCACTTGCGGATGCCGAACACGGCGTCCGGCACCTTCACCTTCATCGGGCCGCGCACCTTCACCTGGCACGACAGGCGCCAGCCTTCCTTGGCCTCGGCGCGCTTGATGTGCGTCAGTTCGCTCGGAAGGATGTCGCCGCCGCCTTCGAAGACTTGGCACTTGCACATCGCGCAAGAGCCCTTTCCGCCGCACGCGGACGGCAGGAAGATCTTCTGCGCCGAGAGCGCCATCAGCAGGTTGCTGCCGACGTCGACCTCGGGCGACTTGGACGGGTCGCCGTTGATGAGCAGCTTGACCTTGCCCTTCTGGACGAGCTTCTTCTCGCAGAACATCAGCACCGCCACCAGCAGCACGATGACCGCGGTGAGGGCGAGGACGCCGGTGAGGATCGTGGTGAGCATCGCTTGGTCTCCGCCGGTCAGATGCCGCTGAAGGTCATGAAGGCCATCGCCACGAGTCCCGTGGTGATGAAGGTGATGCCCAGGCCCTTCAGCGGGGCCGGGACGTGCGCCGTGCGCATGCGCCAGCGGATGGTCGCCATGCTGACGATCGCGAGCGCCCAGCCGGCGCCCGAGCCGACGCCGTACACGACCGACTGCGCGAAGTCGTACTTGCGCTCGACCATGAACAGCGAGCCGCCGAGGATCGCGCAGTTGACGGCGATCAGCGGCAGGAAGATGCCCAGCGCCGCGTAGAGCTTCGGGCTGAACTTGTCGACCGCCATCTCGACGACCTGCACGACGGCGGCGATCGAGGCGATGAAGGTCAGGAACTGCAGGTAGCTGAGGTCGCTGTCGGGCACACCGGCCCAGGCGAGCGCGCCCGGCCCGAGCACGAACTCCTGGAGCGCCCAGTTCATCGGCACGGTCAGCACCTGCACGAAGATCACGGCGATGCCGAGACCGATCGCCGAGTCGACGCGCTTGCTGACGGCGAGGTAGCTGCACATCCCCAGGAAGAAGGACAGCAGGATGTTCTCGACGAAGATCGACTTCAGCAGGACGCTGAGGAGGCCTTCGTCACTGAAAGCGAGCATGGCGGTCATGGGTCACTTCTCCGAGTAGCCCGAGATGGAGCGCTGCACCCAGACGATGATGCCGAGCAGGATGAAGGCGCCGGGAGCGAGCACCATCAGCCCGTTGTTGACGTAACCCGCCTCGTACAGCGACTGCGGGATCACCTGGGCGCCCAGCAGCTTGCCGCTGCCGAGGATCTCGCGGACCGTGCCGACGACCGCCAGGATCCACAGGTACCCGAGGCCGTTGCCGATGCCGTCGAGGAAGCTGCGCCACGGCGGGTTGCCCATCGCATAGGCCTCGAGGCGGCCCATCACGATGCAGTTGGTGATGATCAGGCCGACGAAGACCGACAGCTGCTTGCTGAGGTCGAACATGTAGGCCTTGAGGAACTGGTCGAACACGATCACCACGCCCGACACGACGACGAGCTGGACGATGATGCGGATCTTGTTCGGGATGAAGTTGCGGATCAGGCTGATCAGCACGTTGCTGAGCGCCGTGACCAGCGTCACGCCGATGCCCATGACGAGCGCCTTGTCCAGGCGCGTCGTCACGGCCAGCGAGCTGCAGATGCCGAGGATCTGGAACGCGATGGGATTGTTGTCCCACAGCGGGTCCTTGATGACCTTGATCTCGTCCGGGCCGAACAGGCCGCCCTTCTTGACGGGCGGGGTGGCGGTAGCGGTCATGGGGTCTGGTTCTCTCGTTGGATCGCTGGGTGGATGACGCGGACTACTTGCGCACGCTGGCGAGGTACTTCTCGAAGGCCGAGAGGTCGTTCTTGACGAACTTCGTGATGCCGTTGCACGTGATCGTCGCGCCCGACAGGCCGTCGACCTTGTGCCGCTTGTCCTCGGGGATCGCCGGATCGACGGCGCCCTTCTTGACGATGACTCCCACGAGCTTCTTCGAGTCGTCGAGGATCGACTTGCCGACCCACTTGGCGCACCACTCGGGGTTCTCGCACTCGCCGCCGAGGCCCGGCGTCTCGCCGTGCTTGTAGAAGGTGACGCCCTTCACGGTCGCCGCGTCGTCGCCGAGCGCGAGGTAGCCGTAGATCGTCGACCACAGGCCCTTGCCGGAGATCGGCAGCACGAACGTCGACGCGCCGTCGTCGCCCTTGGCTTGTGCGACGACGCGGTAGCGGGTCTCGGCCTTCTTCTTGGCGGCCGGATCCTTCGCCGCGGCGGTGCCGTCCTTGTTGAGCTTGTCGGCGTCGCCCGCCGCCTTGCCGTCGAGGACCTTGCCGTCCTCGGTGTCGACGACGACCTCCTTGATGCGGTCGTCGTAGAGCTTCTGCAGCTCTTCCTTCGACTTGACCTCGCCCGCCTTCAGCAGGCCGGCGGCCATCATCACGTTCTTCTGGCGGTCGAGCTCCGCCGCCGCCGCCTGCTCCGGCGCCAGCGAGGTGGCCGTCGCCGCGAGCATGGCGCTGATGGTCACGCAGACCGTGACCGCGAAGCCGAGCACGTATCCGTTGCTGCTGGTGTTCATGCGCGAGCGAGCCTCCGCTTGATGTTGGCGGCGACGACGAAGTGGTCGATGCCCGGCGCGAAGGCGTTGAGCAGCAGGATCGCGAGCATCGTGCCCTCCGGGTACGCCGGGTTGATCGTGCGGACGAGGATCGTGACGAAGCCGACCAGGGCGCCGTAGATCCACTTGCCGGTGTTGGTCTCCGGCGAGCTCACCGGGTCGGTCGCCATGAAGACGATGCCGAACAGGAAGCCGCCGCAGAGCAGGTGCTCCCAGCACGCCAGCGACAGCGGGCCCGTGGTGGCGCCCGACAGCGTCGTCAGCAGGTAGGCGCTGGCCAGCAGGCCGAGCACGCCGCCGACCATCGTGCGCCAGCTGCCGACGCCGGTGATCACCAGCCAGACAGCGCCGAGCAGCACCGCCAGCTTGCTCATCTCGCCAGCGCTGCCGGGGATGTTGCCGAAGAACAGGTTGGCGTGGCTGTACGCGCCGTTGCCGTACGCCGCGAGCGCCTCGCTGGCGTTGGTCGTCGCCGACTTGACCACCGCGAGCGCGGTCGGCGCGCTGTAGCCGTCGACGACGTAGCTCGGGGCGCTGCCCGCCATCTGGTTGCCGGCGACCCAGATCAGGTCGCCCGACATCTGCGCGGCGAACGCGAAGAAGAGGAACGCGCGCACCATCATCGCCGGGTTGAAGATGTTCATGCCCGTGCCGCCGAAGACCTCCTTGCCGAGGACGACGGCGAACGCGATGCCCAGCGCGAGCTGCCACAGCGGGATCGAGGCCGGCACGATCAGCGCGATCAGCATGCCGGAGACGAGGTAGCCCTCGCTGACCTCCTCCTTGCGCACGCACGAGAAGATCATCTCGATGCCGAGGCCGACGCCGTAGCTGACGATCAGGATCGGCAGCATGCGTTGCAGGCCGAAGACGACGTTGTCGAACGGCGTCAGGGCGGCGAGGTCCGGGCCGCCGAGCAGCGACTGCAGCCAACCGAGCGCGCCGGCGTACGCCTCAGGCGTCATCTTCATCGCCTGCACGGCGGCGAAGTGCTGCACGCCTGCGTTCCAGATCGCCCACAGCAAGCACGGCACCATCGCGAGGATGACGTTGTTCATCACCCGCTTCAGGTCGACGTAGTCGCGCACGTGCACGCGGCTCGTGCCGGCGCGGTGGTCGGGCGCGAACAGGAAGGTCTCGAACGCGTCGAAGAGCGGCCAGACCTTGTGGAACTTGCTGTCCTTGGCGTGGTACAGCGTCTTCTGCTTCTCGACCAGGTTGCGTAGGAACTGCACGGACTCAGCCCTCCCTCTCGTACATGTCGAGGCCCTGACGGATCACCTGCCCGACGTCGATCTTGCATGGATCGACGAACGTGCACAGCGCGACGTCCTCCTCGGTGACTTCCAGCAAACCGAGCTTGACCGCTTCCTCGACGTCGTTGGCCTGGATGGCGCGGACGAGGTAGCTCGGGACGATGTCCAGCGGCGTGACGCCTTCCCAGGCGCCGATGTTGACGATCGGCCGGTGCCCGCCGTGCAGGCGCGCGTCGACCTCGTACTCCTTCTTCGGCGCGAGCCAGTTGAACACGCTGCGGTGCCAGCTCGGGCGCGCGAACTGCGGCAGCGCCCAACCGAAGAGATCGCGCTTGCCGGTGCCCTCGGGGATCACCGTCAGCGTCTTGTTGAGGAAGCCGAGGCAACCGTCCTGGCCGACGACTTCGCCGTGCAGGACCGTGCCGTTGATCATGCGCACGTCGCCTTCGAAGGCCTTGCCGCCGTTGAGCGCGCTGACGTGGCCGCTCTGGCGGACCTTGAAGTGCTTGCGGGCGCCCGCCGCGCTGCCGGCGACGGCGACGGCGACCTTGGCGGGGTAACGGCCGGTCTTCGCCCATTCGCCCAGGCGCGCGACGTCCTGCGCGGCCAGCGCCCAGCAGACCTCGCCGGGCTTGAGCGGCTGGATGCGACTGATGTGCGTGCCGACGAGACCGGCCGGGTGCGGCCCGGCGAACTCGTGCGTGGTCACGCCCGACAGCCCGCGCAAGTCGCCAGCGTC
>JBEITC010000659.1:0-1632 GCA_040375075.1 Planctomycetota bacterium
GCGCGGGCGCGCCCGCTCACGCCGCCGTCCGGCATCGCCGCAGCGGTCCGAGGTCACCCGGCCGCCGCCACGTCCCCGTCGTCGCCCGCCTTCTTCCACCGTCTTCGTTCGAGGCGTCCTCCCGCCCTCCCCATCTCCCGTCCTCTCCGCGCCTGCTGCCTTCTGCTCTGCTCCGCCCTCACCGCCCGCGGATCGTCCGATCGCGCGCGCCGGACCACGACCGCACGTACACGACGTGCCCCGGCCGCATGCCCGTCAGGTCCGGCTCTTCGTGGGCCGCGAGGATGCTCGAGCCGCTCCACGTGCCGTCGAGCGTCCAGTCCTCGACCAGCGTCTCGTCAGCCATCAGCGAGCGCACGACCGCGACCGGATCGCTCGGCCAGACGTCGTCGCGCGGCGGCCAGTCGAAGTGCATGTGGAACATGCCGAAGCCGACGGTGACTTCCTGGTCCACCGTGCTGATCCAGAAGCCCGCGTCGGTGCGAGCGGGGCCAGGCGCGAGGCCGATCTCCAGCGCGCCGTCCTGCGCGCGCGCGTGCGCCCGCAGTGCGGGCGCTGCCGCGAACAGCGCCGCGGCGAACGACTGCGCGAAGGCGTCGAGGCCAGCGAGGTCGTCGCGACCGTCCACGCCGTTCACTCCACCCGCGGCCGCCACGGCGGCGCCACCAGCCGCCGCTTGCCATCCGCGCTCCGCGCCGCACGCGCGCCCTCGTCGCCGTCGAACTCGCGGTCCCAGAGCTGGCAGGTCACTTCCTTGTGCTTCTGGTCGAGGCCTTCGCAGTAGTTGGTGAAGATGCAGCGGCGCACCTCGCTGCCGCGGCCGCGCCGCATCTTCTCCCACCAATCGGGATCGGCGAGGCTCTGCCGCGCGGCGGCAATGTAGTCGGCGTCGCCGCGCGCGAGGATCGCCTCGGCTTGGCCGAAGTCGCAGATGCCTCCAGCGGTCACCACCGGCGTGGCGCAGCCCGCTGCGCGTACGGCGGCGCGGATCGCGGCGGCGAGCGGCACGTTGCGGCCAAACGGCCCGCGCGCGTCGCTGCGCACCGTCGGCATGCACTCGTGGCCCGACGGACCGGTGTACGGGTACGCCGCTTCGCCGACGTTGGGTTGCTTGGCGTCGTCGAACTTGCCGCCCTTGCTGATCGACAAGAAGTCCAAGCCCGCGCGCGCGAACGCCACGCCGTGCGCGCACGCATCCGCGAGGTCGCTGCCGCCGGCGATCGCTTCGTCGCCGAGGAAGCGCGCGCCGACGCCGAAGCCCGCCGACACGCGCGCGCGCACCGCGGCGATGACTTCGAGCGGCAGCCGCTGGCGCGCGTGCAGGTCGCCGCCGTAGCCGTCGCTGCGCACGTTGGTGCGCGAGAGGAAGCTCGCCATCGTGTACGCGTGCGCGAAGTGCAGCTCGACGCCATCGAAGCCGGCGGTCTCGGCGCGCGCCGCCGCGTCGGCGAATAGCCCCGGCAGCGTGCGCGGCAGCTCGCGGATGTGCGGCAGGTGCAGGTCGTTGACCTCCTCGCGCGCGCCGTAGGCGAGGTCGCGGTACGCGCGCGGCGGCAGCACGGCGCGCAGTGTCGCGTCGTCGGCCGCAGCCAGCGCCGCGCGCACGCTCGCCTCGTCGGCCGCGGCGGCCGC
>JBEITC010000238.1:0-6067 GCA_040375075.1 Planctomycetota bacterium
AGCGGGTCTGCCGGCGACGCGCTCGCCTTGGCCGCGCTGCGCGCGCTGTTGCCGGACGCGCGCGCGACCGGCGTCGCGATCGCGCTCTACCCGCACCACGGCTGTTGGCTGGCGACCGCCGCCGACGCCATGCGCGTGCTGGCCGCCGAACCCGACCGCCAGCTCGGCGTCTGCTTCAACCCGTGCCACGAACTGCGCGCCACCGACGCCACCGACCTGCGGCCGCTGCTGCGCGCGTGCGGCGACCGGCTGCTGGCGGTCACCGTGCACGGCGCCGACGTCGCCGGCGCCGACTGGTCGACCTTGATCCGCCCGCTCGGGACCGGCGACCTGCCGCTCGCCGACCTGCTGGCCGGACTCGACGCCATGGGCTTCACCGGCCCGGTCGGACTGCAGGGCTTCGGCATCCAGGGCGAGGCGCGCGAGATCCTCGCCCGGTCGGTCGCCGCGTGGCGCGCTGCGCATCCCGCCCGCGCGCGCTGAGACCGCTACGCCCCACTGCGGGGTCGCATGCCCCGCGCTCGGGCTACCATCCCTGCCCTGCTGGAGCCCCGCCCCCGCGCCGTGGAACGACTCGACCTCGACCAGATCGGAGAAGTGCTGCTCGGGTACGGCATGCAGGCCGTCGTCTGCATCGCCGTCGCGCTGATGCTCGCGGGCTTCGCGCGGCGGCGGCCGCTGGCGCACCTGCGCTGGTGGTCGTGGTCGTGGGTCGCGCTGCTGGTCTACCTCGTCACGGCGTCGCTGGCGCTCTCCGGCATCAGCTTCATGCGCCTGCCGGCGACGGACTGGCGGCGCATGCTGCTCGCCGCCGTGTCGCTGACCGCCGGCCTGCTGCAGCCGGCGCTGGTCATGCTCGGCGCGTACGAGAGCGCCCGCGGCGGCGCGCTCGCGCGTGTGCGCCAGCGTCACGTCCTGGCGTGGACCGTCGCCGTCGGCGGCGGCTTCGCGGTCGCCACGACGTGGCTGCACTTCGGCATCCGCACCTGGGCGCGACTGGGCTTGCGCTACGTCGCCGCCGGCTGCCTGTTCCTCGGCGCGGCCTGGCTGCTCTGGCGCTTCCGCCGCCGCACGGGCTCGCGCGGCCCGATGGTGCTGGCGATCGCCGCCGCCGGCTACGGCCTGGCGCAGTTGCACGCGTTCGGCTGGAACACGGTGCGCGAGTTCGTCGATCGCGAAGCCGGTCCGACGTGGATCGCCGTCGTGCCGTACTACCTCGGCTACGCCGACGTGCTGCTGCAGCTGTTCCTCGGCCTCGGCATGATGATGTGGCACCTGGAGACCGAGCGCGAGCGCGCCGAACGCGCCGTCGCCGACCTCGAACGCAGCCAGGAAGGCCTGCGCCAGGCGCAGAAGATGGAGGTCGTCGGCCGGCTCGCTGGCGGCGTCGCGCACGACTTCAACAACCTGCTGACCGTCATGTACGGCGCCGCCGACGAGCTCGCGCGCGCCGTGCCGGAAGGCAGCGAAGGCCAGCAGAACGTGCGCGAACTCGAGGACGCGCTGCAGCGCGCCAAGGGCCTGACCTCGCAACTGCTGGCGTTCAGCCGCAAGCAGGTCTCGCGCGTCGCCGACGTCGATCTCGCCGAGGTCGTCCAGGGCAACGAGAAGCTGCTGGCCCGCCTGCTCGGATCGGACGTCGCCTTGCGCATCGAGCGCGACGGCGAGCCGCTGCCGGCGAAGGCGGACCCGTCGCAGATCGCGCAGATCCTGATGAACCTGGCGGTCAACGCGCGCGACGCGATGCCGAACGGCGGCGCCCTGACGGTGCGCGCCACGGCCGTCGCGCTCGCGGCCGCCGAAGCCGAGCCGCTCCACGTCGCGCCCGGCGGCCACGTGCGCATCGACGTCGCCGACACCGGCGTCGGCATGTCCGACGCGGTCAAGGCGCACCTGTTCGAGCCGTTCTTCACCACCAAGCCGGTCGGCCAGGGCACGGGCCTCGGCCTCTCGACGGTGTACGGCATCGCCCGCGCCGCCGGCGGCGGTGTGGTCGTCGCGTCGACGGTCGGCACGGGCACGACCGTCTCGGTGTTCTGGCCGCGCGACGCGACGGCGCGCCCCGGTCCCCTGGTCGCCGCGAGGCCGACGGCGCCGGCGGCGCGCGCGCGCATCCTCGTCGTCGACGACGACCCGCAACTGCGCGACGTGCTGCTGCGCGTGCTGAGCCGCGGCGGCCACGACGTCGTCCTGGCGGGCGACGGCGCCGAGGCGTTGCAGCGGCTGCGCTCGGGCGCCAGCTTCGACCTGCTCGTCACCGACGTCGTGATGCCGGGCGTCGACGGCGGCGAACTCATCGCCGCGGTGCGCGACGCGTTTCCGTCGCTGCGCGTGCTGACCGTGTCGGGCTACGTCGGCGACCTCGCCGCGCGCAAGCTGCCGGACGACGTCGCGTGGCTGCAGAAGCCGTTCACCGCCGCGCAACTCGCCGACGCGGTCACGGCGGCGTTGACGGCGCCGCCGCGCTGACCGCGGCGCCGGCCGCTCAGTTGGCGTCCTGGCTGCGCGACGTCCCGCCTGCGCTGTCGTGCGGCGGCACGTTCGGCATCTGCCGCGGTGCCACGGCGAGATCGGTCGCCTTCAGGTAGGCGCCCGGGCGGCGGACCTGCATCACGCCGGCCACGGCCGCGACCGGCATCGGCCGCGCGAAGTGGTAGCCCTGGCCAAGCTGGCAGCGACGGCTCGTGAGCAGGTCGCGCGTCGCCGCGTTCTCGATGCCCTCGGCGGTGACGACGAAGCCGAGCTTCTCGGCGAGGTTGAGGATCAGCTCGACGATCGCGATGCGGTCGGCGTGGTACTCCATGCCTTGCACGAAGCTGCGGTCGACCTTGAGCTCGTCGAACTTCAGCTGCTGCAGGTAGGCGAGCGAACTGTGGCCGGTGCCGAAGTCGTCGATGGCGACCGACACGCCCATTTCGCGCACTTCGCGGAGCACCGCCTTGGCGCGCTCCATGTCGTGCAGGACCGCCGACTCGGTGACCTCGAGCTGCAGCCGCGACGGGTCGAGGTTGGACTCGGCGAGCGCCGCGCGCAGCAGCGCTGGGATGTCCGCCTCCTGCATCTGCACGGCGGAGACGTTGACGGCGACGCGGCCGGCGGGGAAGCCGCGGCCGTGCCACTCGGCGAACTGCCGGCACGCCTCGCGCAGCACCCATTCGCCGATGCGCAGGATCGTGCCGTTCTGCTCGGCGAGCGGGATGAAGTGCGCCGGCGACACCATGCCGAACTCGGGGTGCTCCCAGCGCACGAGCGCCTCGAAGCCGATGACGACGTCGCTCGCCAGCTCGACCTGCGGCTGGTAGACGAGGTGCAACTGCTTGCGCTGCACGGCGTGGTGCAGGTCGGCGTCGAGTCGCAGGTTCTCCAGCTGCTCGGTCCGCATGCCTTCGCGGTACACGCCGACCTGCTGGCGCGACTCGCCGGCGATGGGTCGCGCGGCCGTCTCCGCCTGCAGGAGCAGGCGCGTCAGGTCCTCCGGCACCGAGCTCGGCGCCTCGTGATCGGTCGCGCCGAGCGTGCCGGCCGCGAGACCGGCCGAGAACTGCACGAACACCTCGCTGCCCTGCAGCCAGTACGCGGCGCGCAGCGTGTCGAGCAGGCTGTTGAGCGCCGTCATCGCCGCGGCGAGGCCGACGTCGAGGTGGAACACGAAGCCGAAGCGACCGAAGCCGACGAGCCGGCAGACGCGGCAGGGGATGCCGCGGCTGCGGACCGCCTCGGCGAGCCGCTCCTCGATGTGCTGCTGGAGCGCCTCCAGCGCAACGTGGCCGAGGCGAACGCAGTTGCGCTCGACGTCCAGCGTGCGCACGACGGCGACCACGCGCGGTTGGGCCAGCGCGTCCCGGCTGACCAGCTCGGTCGCGACCGCGATCTCCAGTTCCTGGCGGTCGGGCAGCGTCGAGGACCGCCGGGTCCGCTGCGCGCCGGCGAAGTCGATGCGGTCCATCATCGTGGCGAGCCTGCCCTGCATGCCCTCCGTCACCTGACGGTGGCGGGCGATGCGCGCATGCACCGCCTCGACCAGGTCCTTCGGCATGAAGGGCTTGGTCAGGTAGTCGTCGGCGCCGAGCCGCATGCCCAAGCGCATGTCCTCGTAGCCGACGCTGCCGGTCAGGAAGATGAACGGGATGTCGCGCGTGCGCTCGTCCTGACGCAGTTGCTGCAGCACGGTGTGGCCGTCCATGCCCGGCATGCCGATGTCGCAGAGCACGAGGTCGGGCTGCTTGCCGCGCGCGAGCGCCATGCCTTCGTGGCCCTCGAGCGCCGCGATGGTCTCGAAGCCGGCCGCGCGGAGCGAACGCTCGACGACGCGGATGACGGCGACGTCGTCCTCGATCACCAGCACGCGACCGGCGGCACGCTCGGATCGCACGTGGACGTATCGCGGGTCAGTCGCCACGAAGGCCTCCGCAGTCGGCGACGTCGCAAGACGACGCGCAACGGAATGGCATGTGTCGGGAGGAAGCGTGCACGGGAGAGAGGAGGGCGCCGCGGGGCACGGCGTGAGGCTGGCTGCGACCCGGTGCGACCACCTGAAATCGAAGCCTCGAGATCGGGAGCCTAGGCAATCCCCCGGAGGCGCGAATACGCCGCAAGTCGACTACGGGGCATGCCGGATGCGTAGGACGGCCGGGAATACGGGCTGAAGTGCCACCGAGGCTCTAAGCCATTATGCTCGATCAGGTTACCGCGTGCAGTCGAGATGTCGGCCGCGCCTGGGCCTCACCATGCGTCGGTGCGGAACGGCGAAGCCGGGAAACCTTCCACATTGTAGAGGTTCGCGCCGTCAGGATTCGCCGCCCACGCGTAGCGCACCGCCACCGGCGCCGGCACGTCGGGGTGCCCCACCACCACGGTCTCCCCATCGATCGCAGCCTGCGCCCAACGCCACACCCGGTCGGCGCCGGCGACGGCGAAGCGGCGCAGCGGCGCGTCGACGCGGGCCATCGGCGCGCGTCCATCCTTGCGGCCGACGACGAGCCCGCCGCCGACGTGGTCGAAGCGCAGCCGGATGCGCGCGCCTTCGACCACCGCGTCGCGGAACAACGGACCGCACGGCATGAGGTCCTTCTCGTAGACGTCCCGCAGCGCCCAGGCCGCCAGCCGCGCGCCGACGTCGGCCTTGTTGCGCGGGTGGATGTCGTCGGCGTCGCCAAGGTCGATCGCGCTGGCCATGCGCAGTCCAGCCCGGCCGTGCGCGCGTCGCTGCGCGTCGCGCAGCTGCGCCCAGTCGTCGTCACGCCCGGGGTCGTCGGTCGGCGCGCGCCACGCCGCCAGCTGCACGTACAGGAACGGGAAGTCGTCGCCGCCGAACCACGCCTGCCAATCGCGCGCCAGCGCCAGCATCTTGGCGACGTACTGCTCGCCGTCCGCCGCGCTACCGACGTTGTTCTCGCCCTGGTACCAGAGCGCGCCGCGCACCGCGAACGGCCGCAGCGGCGCGATCATGCCGTTGTGCAGCTGCGTGCAGCGCGGGTCGTGGCGTCGCTCGCCGAACGGGTGCTCGGGCCACTCCGGCGCCGCCGGCAGTTCGCCGCCCGCAGCGAGCGCGGCCTCGCTGCGCCGCGTCCAGTCGGCGATCGCCGGCAACGCCGCGGCGAGTTCGCGCTGGTGACGGTCGAGCGAGACGCGCATGCGCGCGGCGTACGGCGCCAGCGCCGGATCGCCAAGCAACGTCTCCTGCGCCAGCCAGAGTTCGATGTTGGTGCCGCCACAGCACGCGCGCAGCAAGCCGATCGGCACGCCGGTGGCCGCGTGCACGCGCTGCGCGAAGTGGTAGCCGACGGCGGAGAAGCCGCGGGCATGGTCGGGCGTGCACGTGCGCCAGCCGCCACGCAGCGCCGCCCGCGGCGCGGCGGCGAAGCGCAGTTCGACGCCGAAGTGGCGGATGCCCGGATGGTCGGCGGCGGCGACGTCGGCCTGCTCGCGGCAGGCATCGAGCGGGAACTCCATGTTGGACTGGCCCCCGCACAGCCAGACGTCCCCCACCAGCACGTCCTCGGCTGCGGCCCGACCCGAAGCCGCCTCGGCGACGAGCCGGCGCGACGCGGCCTGCGCCGGCTGCGGC
>JBEITC010000461.1:0-3253 GCA_040375075.1 Planctomycetota bacterium
CGCGTCACTTCTTCGCTTCGACCTCGACGACCACGTCGGTCATGCTGGCGCTGTCGCGCACGAACAGCGCGCCGGCCTTGCGGTCGGCGGGGATCGTCCACGTCGCCTTGCCGGCCTCGACCTTGACCTTGGCGACCAGCGAGCCGCCCTCGGCGGCGTCGTAGATCTCCAGCTCGTCGTCGGCCGAGCGCACGGTCAGCACGAGGCCGTCGCCGGCGGTCGCCTTCTGCTTGTCGACCTGCAGCGAGACCTCGGCGTGGTGGCGCAGCCACTCGACCTCGGGGAACCAGTGGTGCAGCGCGTTGGTCCGGTAGAGCGTCCAGCCCAGCGCGGCGACGACGAGCAGCGCGAGGACGACGCGCGGCCACGCGCTCTTCTTCTCGGCGAACGGGTCGACGAGGCTGCGTTCGGCGCCGTCTGGCATCGTCGGCAGCGAGGTCAGCGAGCTGCCGAGCGGGATGTTGACGCGCGTCAGCGTGTTCACCGCCCAGCCATTGGCGTCGAGGATCGGGCCGAGGTTGCGCTGGCGCAGCTTCATGTACGCGATCAGCATCGACGGGCCCGAGATCAGCAGCAGCAGGCCGATCAGGCCGAGCGGCATCAGGTAGCCGAGGCCGAAGAACGCCTGCAGCATCGAGCCGACGATCGCGGTGACGCCGCTGATCGCGACGCTCAGGGCCGCGACCACGCCGATGTCGAGCTTCTTCGGCGCGGCCGGGGCCGCCGCCGGGCCCGTCGCCGCGGCCGTGCCGGCCTTGGTCGCCGCTTCCTGCAGCTTGCCGCTCGCGGCCGTGTCGGCCTCGGCGGCGCGCTTCTGCACCTGCTCCTCGATCCAGCGCAGCAGCTTCTTGTACGGCGACCAGAACGCCTGCCGCACGCTGATCGGGTTGTCGACGATCTTGACGATCGTCGCGTCCCAGTCGTTGCCCTTGCGGTCGTAGAAGATGCCGTTGCGGCCGACGAACAGGTTGTCGCTGTCGCCGGCGGTGAAGGCGCAGGCGACCTGCGTCTTCGGGCTGCCGGGGCGCGTGCAGTCGACGTACGCGAGGAACGTCTTCGCCATCGCCGCCATCGTGCCGTGCTTGCCGGCGTCGTTGACGTGGAAGCACAGGCCGAGCGCGCGGCCGTCCAGCAGCAGGCGGCCGGCCTGGAAGATCGCGCCGCGACCGGAGTAGAAGTCGGTGAACGCGACGTAGTTGTTGAGCAGCGTGACGAAGTCGCGGTGCAGGCGGCAGAGCTTCTCGACGCGCGCCATGGCGTCGACCTTCGGCGCCTCGGCGAGGTCGTCGGCGATCGCCTGCTGCAGCGTCGCCTTCGCCGTGCCGGCGAGGATCGCGCGCACGCGGGCGATGCCGAGCTTCTCGATGGTGACGCCGGCCTTCTTCTGCAGCCACGCGCCGTACGGCGCGAGCTTGGCGCACAGCGCGACCCACTCGGCCTCGGTCAGCGACGCCTTGTCCGTGCAGCAGGCGGCGCGCAGCGCCCCGACCGCATCGCACCACGCCGGGTTGACGCCCTTGCCGAGCGGCAACGGCTTGTCGGCCGCGACGATCGCCAGCGGGAAGTGCGCGACCTCGGCGGCGGTGATGGTCAGGTCCTTGGCCGCGGCCGCCATGTAGGCGTCTTCCTCGCGGTTGACCGCCGCGAGCGCGCGCGGATCGAACGCGGCGAGCCGGCAGCGTCCGAAGTAGTCGTCGACCTTGGCGCGCACGACGCTGAGCGCCGTCCACGCGTCGCCGGTCGCGTCGCCGAACGCGAACACGTCCTTGCGGCCGGCCTCGCCGGCCTTGTGCCACGCGTCGTAGTCGACGCAGGCCTGGAAGAACGCGTCGAGGCGCTCCTGGTCGAAGCCCGGGTTGCCCGAACGGTCGGCGACCCCGCCGACGCAGTCGATCAACTCGTCGGCGACCTGCTTCGCCGCGGCGTCGGCGATCGTCTCGGGCGGCACGACGCCGTCGCCGTTGAGCCGCGCGCTGGAGTGCACGTCGGCGGTCTTGGCGGCATCGTCGATCGTGATCGACTCGAGCGGCTTCTTGAGGCTCTTCAGGATGTACTCGGCCGACGCGCGCAGCGTCTTGCCCTCGGCGGTGTCGGTGCGCAGGTCGGCGAGCGCGACGCCGTCCTTGCCGGCGAGCAGGCAGTCGCCGCTCCGCAGCGCGTCGCGCAGCCAGCGCACCGTCGCCAGGATCTCGGGCGGACGGACGTGGCCGTCGTGGTCGCTGTCGAGCATGGCGAGCGTCTTCTCGTCGATCTCGAGGCCCTTCACCGGGCAGCTCAGCGCGACCCACAGCTGCTGGTCGAGTTCGTCGAGGCGCAGGACGTCGTCGCCGGCGCGGAAGCGGACCTGGTCGACACCGCCGGCGCGGTAGAAGGACCAACGGTGGGAAGACGCGGTGTCGAGCTTGGTGGGCATGCGGTGGACGCTCCGATTCGGAAGGCGGGCAGCTTCCCACGGCGGCATGCGCCGATCCATCACGGCGTTCGACGCCTGCGACATGCGGTGCGCGGGCTCGCGCGCGCCGTAGCGATTCGCAAGCTCAGGCGCGGTCCGGCTACGACCAGTGCTCGCCCGACGAGTAGATCCGGTACGGCCGCTCGTGGAACGGCGGCTGCGGCGCGCGCAGGAAGCTGCGCGCGTGCGCGTCGTCCGCGAAGCGACTGAAGCCGTTACCGCCGAGCCGGCCTTCCGCCTCCTCGCGCGTCGGATACGTCAGGCGGTCGAAGACCCTGGACGCGTCGTCGACGAAGTGGATCGTGCAGCTGCCGTCGGGGTTGTCGTCGAGCAGCGCCCAGTTCTGCTGCAGGAACTCGACGATCTTGAACCAGTGGTCGCGACTGCGGATCTCGACGGGCTGCTCGCGCATCGTGCGGCTCTCCTTCCCGCCGGCGTCGCCGTCGGTGGCCGCAGCATCGCCGCCAGCGCGTCAGCGCGCCAGTTCGCGCGCGAACGGCCGCGGGTCGCCGCTGCGCACCGCCGCCTGCAGCGCCAGCGAGCGGTCGATGGCGAGCGCGCCGTAGCCGAGCGGCAGCGTCGGGCCGTCGAGCTCGGCCCAGCCGGCGCCGGCGAGCTGGCCGTCGCGCAGGCTGCGCACCTGCCGCACGAGCGACGGGTCCGGCGAGTTGGCGACGAGCGCGCCGAGGTTGGTCGCCGCCGGCACGTAGCCGGGCGCGACCTGCAGCGCGCGCTGCCACAGACGGAAGGCGTCGGCGGCGCCGTCGTTGCCGCGCCAGCGCACGGTCGCGAGGCCGAGAA
>JBEITC010000556.1:0-2369 GCA_040375075.1 Planctomycetota bacterium
ACCGCAGCCGCGCGCCCGGCGCGCCAGCGAACGCGAGGCCGCGGCGATCGGCGCGCGCCGCGGGCCAGCGGCTCAGGAAGGCCTCCGCCTGCTCGGCGAGATCGGCCAAGGCGAAGCGGTGCGCGCGGCCGGGCCCGCCGCCGCCGTCGCCGGTCACCGCGTCCCCACCGGCCGCGCCAGCGACCGCATCAGCGCGAGCGCCAGGATGCCGAGCGCCACCACCGTCCCGACGAACGACCACGGCGTCGTCATCAACGCGAACGGCAGCGCGAACAGCGTCCAGACCAGCGAGTTGTCGGGCAGGCCGCTGAAGGCGAACACGCCGCCGACGAGCAGCAGCACGAAGGCCGCGACGCCGACCGCGAACGGACTGGCGGCGGCGAGGAAGAAGGCCATCCACGGCGTCGTCGTCCGGGGCATCGCCCGCAGCAGCGCGGCGTTCGCCCAGCCGACCAGCAGACCGCCGAGGCACGTCGGCAGCAGCACGATGGCGATCCGCGCCGCGCCGGTGAAGTCGCTCGGCAGGATGCCGGCGTCCAGCACGAGCCACGGGCCGACGGCGGCGTGCGCGAGCGCCAGCGCGATGGCGCGGGGCGCGAACGCCGGCACGGCGGCGGCAGAGGCGACAACGGGCGCGGTCATCGGCGCGGCAGCATAGCAGCGCGCACGTCGCGCTTCGGCGGTCGGCCTGCCGCGGGTAGGCTGTGCCGCGGCGTGCGCATCACCCTCGTCGTCCACCAGTTTCCGCCGCGGTACTTCACCGGCACCGAGACCTACGCGCTCGCCGTCGGCAAGGAACTGCAGCGCCGCGGCCACGACGTCGACGTCTTCACGCTCGACCCTGACTTCAGCGCGGCGCAGCGCCCCTGGCGGGACGCCCGCGAGGTCGTCGACGGCTTGCCGGTGCGGCGGATCAGCTTCTGGAAGCGCGTCGCGACGGACTGGATCACGGCCGAGTACCGCCACCCGCTGATGGCGGCGACGTTCGCCACGCATCTCGCCGAGCGACGGACCGAGGTCGTGCACAGCTTCCACCTGCGGCACGTCGGCGCCGACCTGCTCGACATGGCGCGACTGCACGGCGCGCGCGCGGTCGTCTCGCTGACCGACTTCTGGTTCCTCTGTCCGCGCGTCATCCTGATGCGCCGCGAAGGCGGTCCGTGCGACGGCCCGCCCGACAGCGGCCGCGGTTGCGCGACCTGCCACCACCCCGACCTCGAGGGCGCGCCCAGGGACGCCGACGACCTCGCGCACCGGCAATGGTCGATGTCCGAGCGGACCGGCTACCTGCGTCAGCGCCTGCTCGCCGCCGACGCGATCGTCGCGCCGACCGACTTCCTCGCCGACGTTTTCGCGCAGAACGGCGTCCCGCGCCCTCGCATCGTGACGCAGCGCTACGGCATCGACGTCGCCGGCATCGCCGCCGCCGCCGCGGCCGCGCCGCGCGCGCCGAGACCGCTGACCTTCGGCTTCTTCGGCACGTTCGCCGAACACAAGGCGCCGCACGTGCTCGTCGACGCGCTGGCGCAGGTGCGAGGCGACTGCCGCGCGATCCTGCACGGCCGCACCACGGACTTCCCGCAGTACGCGGAGGGCCTCGTCGCCGCGGCCGCGAAGGACGCGCGCGTCGCGATCAAGCCGCCGTTCGACCGCGCCGGCCTCGCCGCCGCGCTGGCGTCGATCGACGCGCTGGTCGTGCCGAGCACGTGGCACGAGAACGCCCCCTTCGTCGTCCTCGAGGCGCGCGCCGCCGGCCTGCCGGTGCTGGCGAGCCGCTTCGGCGGCCTGCAGGAAGTCGTCCGCCACGAGGTCGACGGCGAACTGTTCGCCCCCGGCGACGCCGCCGATCTCGGCCGGCGGCTGCAGCGGTTGTGCGACGAACCGGAGCGGCTCGCGCGCTACCGCGCCGCGGTGCAGCCGCCGTGCTCGATCGAGCAGGCCGTCGACGCGTTCGAAGCCCTCTACCAGGGATCGCCGGCCCGATGACCGCGCCGACCGTCGTCTGGCAGGGCTGGCCGCACGCCCCGGCGCCGCTGGCGGCGATCGCGGCGGCCCGCCGGACGCCGGATTGGCGGCTCGTCGACGAGGTCGGCCGGACGCTGCCGTGGTCCGCCTCGCGCCACGCTCGCGAGACGCTGCGCGTGCTGTGGCAGCGCGCGCTCGCCGGCGGTCTCGCGGCGCTTGCGACCGCGATCGTGCCGCGCCGCGCGCCGGCGCCCGCGCAGGCGGTCGGTGGCGACGGCCCGGTCGTGCTCGTGCTGCCGGTGCTTCCCGACCTGTCGCACACGTTCGTCTACCGCGAAGCGCTCGCGATCCTGCGCCAGCGTCCCGACTGGCGCGTGATCGTGCTGGCGCGCAACGACCGCGCG